>JBDUDZ010000033.1:0-14003 GCA_040002635.1 Rhodoglobus sp. | reverse complement strand
GTCAGAAGCGCCGGATCGCTTGAATCGGTCTACTCATCGGCGGCGCATCCTCAAGGCGTTCAATTGCCGGATGCAGCTCGTCGAGCCAGGCCCGGTAGCCCGCCTCGGTGAGGTGCAGGCGATCGTCTGAGAACGTCGGGTCAATCTCGCCGTCATCCTGCGCGAAGGCGGGCCAGAGGTCTAGGTACTGCGCATTGACGCTCGCCGAAAACTGGCGCAGATGCCTGTTCGCATCATTTATCTGGTCAGCGAATTCTCTGCCGCGGGGCAGTATCGACTGCAGCAGAAGGCGAGCACCCGGCAATTCCCGACGCAACGTCACGAGCAGGAATTCGACGTTGCGCACGAGGTGCTCGACAGACAGCCGTGTGCCAAGATCGTTGGTTCCGACCAGTAAGGCAATCGAGGCAGGTTGCACGGCCACCACGGAGGGAATGCGGGCGATCAGGTCGTCGGTGGTGTTACCACTGACCCCGAGATTGTGCACTTCGCGGTCGGGAAACCAGGCCTGCCAATCACCACCTGCCGTGATGCTGTCGCCGACAAATGCGATGCTGTCCGACTCATCCATTGGTCAATCATGCGCTTATCGGCCGGAGGTTGCCAGCGTGGATGCGGTATCGGGGTCCGAGCACTCGGCTAATTCACCGGTCCGCGGCGATCCGCCGCTCGATCGCGCCGCGACGCGGGATCGACGGAACGGCGCCCGGTGTCTCCACGGAAAGCGAGGCGGCAACCACGGCGAAGCGCACGGCTGGCTCGACCGCTGTTCCCCCGGCTAGCGCGGCGGCGAAAGCCCCGCAGAACGTGTCACCGGCGCCAGTCGCATCGACAGCGGTGACGGATGGCGCAGCGATGCGCACATCGTCGCTGCCCCGCACCTGCAGCAGCGCGCCGTGGGCCCCGAGTGTCACCACGACCACCGGCACGAGGTCGCGCAACTGCACGCCCGGCCGTGCGGCCTCGAGATGGCTGGCCTCGTGCTCGTTCACGACGAGGATGTCGAGGGCAGCGAGCAGGGCATCCGGCAGGTCGCGGATCGGAGCGGCGTTCAGCAGCACTCGCGTGTGGCTCGCGGCTGCGGCATCCGCAGCTTCGATGACCGTGGGCAACGGGATTTCGAGTTGCATCACCACCACGTCGGCGGCAGCTATCGCCTCCCGGTCGGCGGCGGTGAGGGCGGTGAGCAGTGAGTTGGCCCCCGCCTCGACGATTATGGTGTTCTCTGCCGAGTCATCGACAGCGATGAGAGCTATGCCACTCGGGCCGGGCACTGTGCGCACGAGGCGTGTGTCGATGCCTTCGGCCGAGAGCCCAACGCGCAGCTCTGAGCCAAATGCGTCGTCGCCCACAGCCGCGATGAATGCGGTAGCAGAACCCGCACGCGCTGCCGCGACCGCCTGATTTTGGCCTTTGCCGCCGAGCGCTGTGGTGAACCCGTTTGACAACACTGTCTCGCCGGGAGCGGGAATGCGATCGACGCGGAAGATCTGGTCGACATTTGCGCTTCCCACAACGACGACCTGTGACATGGAGTCAGGCTACCGACTTGTCCTTAGCAGCGCGTTCCTGCATTCCGGCCGTCTGGGTGATCTTGTTCGCCATCCCGGCGAAGATGATGCCGTGGAAGGGGAGGATCGAGTACCAGTACAGCCGACCGCCCAAGCCGCTCGGAAAGAAGATCGCCCGTTGCCGGTAAATCGATCCGCCGTTCGGGTCGGCCTCTGTCGTCATCTCAAGCCAGGCCGGGCCGGGAAGCTTCATCTCTGCTCTCAGGCGCAGCGAGTGGCCGCGTTCGAGGCTCTCCACCCGCCAGAAGTCAAGCGCGTCACCCACGTTCAACCGTTTCGCGTTGCGTCGACCGCGGCGAAGCCCCACCCCGCCGACCAGCTTGTCTGCCCAGCCTCGCACCGCCCACGCCAGCGGGAACGAGTACCAGCCGTTCGCTCCGCCGATCCCCTCGACGACCGACCAGAGCCGCGACACGGGCGCGTCGGAATGCTGCACCCGAACATCGGTGTACACCGTGTGGCCCGACCACTCTGGATCGCTGGGCAGCAGGTCGCTGGGTGCACCACCGATCGTGGCATCCTGCCAGCTGGTCTCGACCTCGCCATCGCGCACTTTCGCCAGCGCGAGCCGCACTGCAGCGCGATACCCGGTAAGCCCACCGACAGGGTCGGGGATGTATTTCGCAATGTCATGTTCGCTTGCGACGCAGTCGAACTGCAGCGACGCGATGATCGGCACGGCAAGCTGTCGCGGGATCGGGGTGACCAGGTTGACCCACTGCGATGCGAGCCAGGGGGTGAGCACGGGCAGCGAGGCTATGGGTCGTTGGCGAAGCCCAGCTTCGAGGGCATAGCCGTTCATCATCTGGCCGTAGCGCAGCACGTCCGGCCCGCCGATGTCGAACGTACGGTTCACGTCCGCGGCCAGCGTCACTGCCTCGACGAGGTAATGCAGCACGTCGCGAACGGCGATGGGTTGGATGAAGTTGCGCACCCATTTGGGCGCCGGCATGTAGGGCAGCACCTCGGTGAGGTGGCGGATCATCTCGAATGAGGCCGAGCCAGACCCGATCACCACGCCCGCTTGGAATGCCACCGTCGGCACTCCGGAATCCAGCAGGATGCGGCCCACCTCCGCGCGACTGCGAAGGTGACGAGATAGCTGTTCTGGTGGAACATCCGGATGCAGCCCGCCGAGGTACACGATGCGCTTCAGCCCGGCGGCTCTCGCCGCCCGCGCCACGTTTCTCGCTGCCGCCTGCTCGGTGGCCTCGAAATCGCCGCGAGAACCCATCGCGTGCACAAGGTAATACACGGCCTCCATGTCTTCGAGTGCCGCAGCGGCAGCCGCGTAGTCGGCGAGGTCGCCCGTGACGATGTCGATATGGTCGGCCCATGGCACATCGCGGAGATTGGCGGGATCACGCACGAGCACGCGCACCTCGTGTCCTGCCTCCACGAGGCGAGGAGCGAGTCGACCGCCGATGTATCCGGTAGCACCAGTTACGAGAATGCGCATAGTTTGACGCTAAGCCGCGCTTTCCCGCGCGGCTAGGCCTTGCGCTGTCTCAAATAAGGCTCTTGGTGTGCCAGACAGTCTTGGTCTCGGTGAGAGCGACGATACGTTCCAGGGATGGCGCTGGCACACCGTGCTCTGGCGCCAAAACCCGTTTGAGGGTGTCGGCAGCTGTCACCTGCAGATCGACCCAATCGAGCGACTCGGCACCGGCGAGGTCGAGCGCGTTGACGTCGGCATGGCCTGCGAGCCACGGAGCCATCTCGGCCGGCGAGCCGGTGAGAATGTTGACGACTCCCCCCGGCACGTCGCTCGTCGCCAGCACTTCTGCAAGGCTCACCGCAGCAAGCGGGGCAGACTGCGACGCGACGACCACCACTGTGTTGCCGGTGAGAATCGCGGGAGCGATGACGCTCACCAGCCCGAGCAGCGAGTTCCCGCCCGGCGTGTCAGAAGCCTGTGGCGCGATTATCGCCACCACTCCGGTTGGCTCGGGAGTCGACAGGTTGAAGTAGGGCCCGCTCACCGGGTTGCCGTTGCCCGCGACCTGAACGTACTTGTCAGCCCAACCCGCGTACCAAACCCAGGCGTCAATCGCGGTATCGACCTGCTTGGTGGCCGCCGCCTTGGAGAGACCTTCTGTGACAATCACTTCGTCAACGAATTGGTCGCGGCGCCCCTCGAGCAGCTCGGCGATGCGGTAAAGCACCTGGCCGCGGTTGTAGGCCGTGGCTGCTGCCCAGCCGGGCTGAGCTGAGCGCGCGGCGACTACGGCATCCCGCGCATCTTTACGGCTGGCAAGCGATGCGTTAGCGAGGAACGCACCCTTTTTCGTGAGCACTTCGTAGGTGCGACCACTCTCGCTGCGCGGAAACTTGCCGCCGATATAGAGCTTGTAGGTCTTCGGTACAGCAAGGTGCGGGCTCATTTGGCACTCCATCCTGCGCCGGACAGGTATGCGGTGAGGCCCTGGCGGCCGCCCTCGCGCCCGTAGCCGGACTCCTTGTAGCCGCCGAACGGGCTGGCCGGGTCGAAGCGATTGAACGTGTTAGCCCAGATGACGCCGGCGCGCAGCTGGTCAGCCACTGCGAGGATCTTCGAGCCCTTGTCGCTCCAGATGCCGGCGGAGAGGCCGTACGGAGTGTTGTTCGCTTTGGCGATCGCCTCGGCCGGGGTGCGGAAGGTCAGCACGCTCAGTACCGGTCCGAAGATCTCCTCGCGTGCGATGGTCGAACTCGTCGAGACGTTGTCGAAGATTGTCGGGGCGAACCAGAAGCCCTTTTCTGGGATGGCGCACGGCGCGGTCCAGCGCTGCGCTCCCTCTTTCTCGCCGATGTCGCTCAGCTCACGGATGCGCTCCAGCTGCTCGCGCGAATTGATCGCCCCGATGTCAGTGTTCTTGTCTAGCGGGTCACCGAGCCGCAGAGTCGACAACCTGTTCTTCAGCCGGTCAACGACCTCCTCGTGCACGTTCTCCTGCACAAGCAGCCGTGAGCCAGCGCAGCAGACGTGGCCCTGGTTGAAGAAGATGCCGTTGACTATGCCCTCAACTGCCTGGTCGAGTGGGGCGTCATCGAACACGATGTTCGCGGCCTTGCCGCCGAGCTCGAGGGTGAGCTTCTTGCCGCTGCCCGCGATCGATTTGGCGATCGCACGGCCCACAGCTGTCGAACCCGTGAAGGCGACCTTGTTGACGTCCGGGTGGTTGACGAGCGCTTCACCCGTGTCACCTGCGCCCGTCACGATGTTCACGACGCCCGCCGGCAGATCAGCCTGTTGCAAAATCTCGGCGAAGAGCAGGGCACTCAGTGACGTGGTCTCGGCCGGCTTGATCACCACGGTATTTCCCGCGGCGAGCGCCGGGGCAATCTTCCAGGCCAGCATGAGCAGCGGGAAGTTCCACGGGATTACTTGAGCAGCCACCCCGAGCGCCTTCGGGTTGGGCCCAAGCCCCGCATAATCGAGCTTGTCGGCCCAGCCCGCGTAATAGAAGAACCACGCCGCCACGAGCGGCACGTCGACGTCGCGTGACTCTTTGATCGGTTTGCCGTTGTCGAGGCTCTCTGCGACGGCGAGTTCGCGAGCGCGCTCCTGCACGAGCCGCGCGATGCGGAACAGGTACTTGCCGCGGTCTGCGCCCGAGAGCTTGCTCCAGGTGCGGTCGTAGGCCTTGCGGGCTGCTGCCACCGCGGCATCCACGTCTTTGGCATTCGCGTTCGCGATTTCGGCAATCGTCACTTCGGTGGCGGGCGAGATCGTTTTGAACGGTGTGCCGTGGCCCTTGACGAAGGCGCCGTCGATGAACAGCCCGTAGCTCTTCTTCAGGTGCAGGATGCTCGTCGACTCTGGCGCGGGGGCGTAATCGAGGAAACTCGCCTGCTTCACACTGTGGCCTGTCAATGCATCAGTCATTTCAGTCAATCGTCACGTAGTCGGGGCCGGAATAGCGGCCGGTGGTCAGCTTCTGGCGCTGCAGCAGCACGTCGTTGAGCAGCGATGACGCGCCGAAGCGGAACAGGTGCGGCGTCAGCCACTCCTCCCCCGCTGTCTCGGCCACGGTAACCAGGTACTTGATCGCGTCCTTCGAGGTGCGGATGCCGCCTGCCGGTTTGACCCCGATCCGCTCGCCGGTGAGACGGTGCCAGTCGCGCACGACCTCAAGCATGAGCAGGGTGACGGGCAGAGTCGCGGCTGGCGCAACCTTGCCGGTGGAGGTCTTGATGAAGTCACCGCCGGCAAGGATCGCGAGCCAGGATGCCCGGCGCACGTTGTCGTAGGTGTTCAACTCCCCGGTCTCCAGGATCACCTTCAGGTGGGCATAGCTGCCGTCCTCGCGACGGCAGGCCTCCTTCACGGCTACTATCTGGTCGAAGACCAGCCCGTAGTTGCCTGCGAGGAACGCACCGCGGTCGATGACCATGTCGATCTCGTCAGCGCCGTTGGCCACGGCATCCGCTGTATCTGCAAGCTTCACGGGCAGGGAAGCCCGACCGCTGGGGAATGCGGTAGCGACGGCGGCCACGCTGATCAGTCCCGCATCCGGGTCACCGTGCGATGCACCCAACGCCTCGGTCGCGTACGGGACCATGTCTCCGTACACGCACACCGCAGCAACCCGCGGGGTGGAGGTGTCTGACGGGTCTGGGTTCATCGCCTTCGCGACGAGCGAGCGCACCTTACCTGGAGTATCTGCTCCCTCGAGCGTGGTGAGGTCGATGAGCCGGATTATCGTGTCGAGCGCCCAGGCCTTCGACGTGGTCTTGATCGACCGGGTGCCCAGGCCTGCCGCGCGCTGCTCCAGGCCCACGGCATCAACGCCGGGAAGGCCCTCAAGATGCAGCCGGAGGCTTTTCTCGGTGAGGTCTGACCCGATCAGGCCGATCGCCCGCTGCGCAGGAGCGAGCTGGGGAAGGGCAACAGCCTGCGTTGATGCGTTCACCTCACGAGTCTAGCTTTGGGCTCGCCGTGACTAACCTGCCATCGTCAGGCGGTCGAGTTCTGCGCCTCACCGAGGTGCCGCGCCCATGCCGCGTGCCGGTCTCGATTCCAGTGCGCCCAGTCGACAGGATGACCGCGCAGCAAGTCTTCGAGCTGATCAAGATTGGTGAGCCAGTCGGCCCTCATCCGTGTCACATCGCTGGCCGCAGTCGCATCACCGCTGGCCGAGTCGTCGACTGCCACGCTCAGGTTCGTGCTCGTGCCCCTGCTGCCGCCGGGCAACTCGCGCAGTTCGAAGGTGAGCAGCACACCATCGGAGGTATCCACGACGAGACGCTCGAGCGGCTGGAAAACTGTAATTCGACCGTGGCTCTGCGGCTGCCCAGGATGGTGAACCCAGTGGAGGTTGTACTCTCCGCCAGCCTCGGGAACGATCAAGGCCTCGGCCAACCAGCCCGAAACGAGCTCGGAATCGAGGAGTGCATCCCAGACGATCACGCGCGGGAACTCGAAGTCGCTCGCCACGATCAGGAGGGTATCGCTCACGTCGACACTGTACGACTGACGCCCGACGGATTCCTCCGGGTGTGCTGGGAACCGGCGGGCGCCAAACGCCTGTGACCCGGCCAATAGGCTGGGAACATGACTGGTTCCGGCGAGCGTTACGTGCTCGGGGTGGATTTGGGCGGCACGAAAGTCGACGTTGCCCTCGTTGACGAGAGCGGGGGGTTGCTGCCCGGCAGCCGTTTCCGCGCGCCCACAGGGCGAAGCTCATCGAGCGACGAACTCGCAGAGAGTGTGCACCGTGCAGTTGTCCAAGGTCTTGCCAAGCTGCCTGCCGGGGCCAACCTCGTCGGCATTGGGATCGGCAGCGCCGGCCCGATAAACGTGACCAAGGGGCTCGTCTCGCCCCTCAACCTGCCTGCGTGGCGCGACTACCCGCTGCGCCAGCAGGTGGCGGATCTCGCACCAGGACTGCCGGTGACCCTGCGGGTGGACGGCGAGTGCATCACGCTCGCCGAACATTGGATTGGAGCGGGAAAGGGCGAGGACAACCTCATGGGCATGGTCGTGTCCACGGGTATTGGCGGCGGACTGATCCTCGGCGGTCGCGCTGTGGTCGGCCCGACGGGCAACGCCGGTCACATCGGGCACGTCGAGGTGGGCTCATTCGACGAGAAGTGCCTGTGCGGCGGCACGGGATGCGTCGAGGCCGTGGCATCCGGACCCCACACTGTCGACTGGGCGCGCGCGCAGGGTTGGTTGGGCACCTCGGGCGAGGATCTCGCGCGCGACTACGCCGCAGGGATTCCCGTGGCCGTAGCGGCGGTGAAGCGTTCAGGCAAAGCCATCGGGCAGGCAATTGCCTCCGCAACAGCGCTCGTCGACCTCGAGCTTGTGGCAATCGGCGGCGGGTTCTCGCACGTGACGCCGGATCTCTTCGGTTACATCCGAGAAGCGATCGACGCTCGCGCGACATTCCCCTTCGTGACGAAGGTGCGGGTCGTGCCATCAGCTTTGTCAGGCGATGGGCCACTCATTGGCGCCGCCGCGCTCATTCACCGTCCCGAGGTCGTGTCGTAGCAAGGATCTCATCGTCGACAAACGATCGGCGACGCAGAATAACGGCCGGCACGAACGCCACGAGGCTGGTGGCGACAAGGAACAGCAGCGGCGTTACCCAGTCGTGAGTCATCTCGTGCAGGATGCCCAGCGCGAGCGGACCCAGCGCGGCCGCCCCATAGCCGATCGCCTGAACGAAGCCGCTCAAAGCGACGGCGCTATCCTGCCCGCGGGTGCGCAGCCCAATGAGGGCAAGACAGAGCGGGAAACAAACCGCACCCAGGCCCACGAGCAGCACCCACAACCAGGGCGCGACTGTCGGCATTAAGAGCAAGCCCAGCCAACCCAGCACGAAGAGGACTCCCCCGACGGCAATCACGATTCCTACATTCCGCAGTCGCGCGGCGAGAATCGGGGCGACGAGCGCGAGCGGCAGTCCCGTGATCGCGAACAATGCCAGGGCAGCACCCGCCTGCGCCGGGGTCAACTGAGCCCTGTCGATCAACAGTTCCGGCAACCAGGCGAACGCCGAGTACGAGCCGATTGCGGTAACCGCAAAAGCGAGGGCTATCGCGATCGCGGTGGGTGAGCGGAACATCGAGCCCAGCAACTGCGCGCGCGGCTCCGGCATGAAGTTCTGTTCGCGCTCGAGCGCCGCAACCCGTCCGGCGCGCAGCCGCACGACAATCCAGGGCACCAGCGCGAGCACGGCCAGCGCAGCCCATGAGCCAACCGAAATGCGCCAGCCCGCCGCTGCGGCAACCGGCGCCGCGATCAACGGCGGCAGTGAGGTGCCGATCGACATCACTGTCGCATAGCCAGACGTGACCGACCCGATTCGATCGGGGAAGAACTTTTTGACTGCGGGCGGCAACAGGATGTTGCCGAAACCCATCCCAGCAAAGACGATTGCGCTGCCCACCAGGAGCACCGCGTAGTTGGGGGCGAGAGCACGAACCACGGGTCCGATAATCATCGCCACGCAGGCGAGCACCATCGTGCTTTCCAGCCCAATGCGCCGGGCAACCACCGGCGCGATGATCCCCGCTGTCGCGAACGCAACAGGTGGCAGCGTGCCGAGGATGCCCAGACCGAACCCGTCCAGCTGCACATCGGCGTTCACCAGCGCGACGATGGGCGAGATCGCAGCGACGGCCGAACGCAGATTGAGGGCAAGCAGGATGATGGCCAGGACCGCCGCCGCGCGCCCCGCCCACAGCGGTCGCGCCGCTGTCACGTCGCTGCCGAGAGGATGTCGCGGATCCAGCGTTCGTCAACACCCATCTGTTCGACAAGTGCGTCAGCGTTGGGAAAGGCCCGCATGCCACGGACGAACTCGACGAACGACAGCTCGACAACCCTGCCGTAGAGGTCAAGAGTGTGATCAATCACGTGCGCCTCGACCTGCTTGTCGGGAACGCCGTCAAACGTCGGGTTATTGCCGATCGACACCGCGGCCGGGTAACGAATGCCGTCGGCTGTCAGCCATGCCGCGTAAACACCGTCGGCTGGCACATATCCCTCGATGTCGGGCGAGAGATTTGCCGTGGGATAGCCAAGCGCGCGACCGCGCTGCACACCCCGCACGACAGTGGAGCGGATGCCCGGCAGCGCGCCCAGCAACGCCGACGCCTCAACGACTCGCCCCTCCGAGAGCAGTTCTCGGATCCAGGTGGATGACGCACGCCGTTGGCCGTCGGGCGCGACATCGTCTACGACGATTACCTCAAACCCCCGCTGTGCACCGAGTTGGCGCAGCAGCGCGACATCCCCCGCGCCCCGGGCGCCGAAGTGGAAATCGGCTCCGACGAGCACCGCGCTAGCGCGCAACCCGCCGACCAGCACCTGCTCGACGAACGCCTCAGGGGCGAGAGCGCTCAGCGCATGGTCGAACTCGAGCATGAGGGTCGCGTCAACGCCGACCGCGGCGAGCGCCTCGAGTTTTTGGGCATTGCTGAGAAGTGGCACCGGGCATTTCTCCGGAGCGAGCAGGCTCAGGGGGTTGCGGTCAAACGTCACGACTACCGGCGCAAAACCGAGATCTTTGGCCACCTCGAGCAGTCGGCCGAGCACAGCGCGATGCCCACTGTGCACGCCGTCGAACTTGCCGATTGTCACGACGCTCGGACCGAAATCTCTGGGGATGTCGCTAAGGGAGGTGAAGGTCAGCACCTCAAGCCACCGCGCTGGTTGTTTCGCGGGCGACCGAACTGGCGCGAGCGGGACGGTTGCGGTAGAGCCAGAGCATCCCGAGCACGGGAAGCACGAGTGGGATGAAGAGGTAGCCCCGGCCGAAGTAAGACCACACTGTGTCGGCGGGGAACAACACCGGATCGAACAGGCTGAGTGCGCCGATTGTCATGACGCCGAGAAGCTCGAACGCAATCGTGATCCAGGCCACCCGGTACCAGGTGTCGCCACGGCCGAGCAGGGCCACAGTGGCGAGAATGTAGACGAGCCCAGCTAGCCCAGAGAGCAGGTAGGCGACAGGCGCGTGGTCGAACTTGGTGAGCACCTGCACCACCGATCGCGCCGTAGCACCGAGAGCGAGGATCGCGTAGACAGCGATAAGAACGCGGCCGACTCCGACCGCCCGGGAAGAACGAGTGTTAGCCATCGTCACAAGCCTAAACGGGAGATTCGACTCACGCCGCCTGCACAAACCAGATCTGGCCCATGCGGTAGACCATCACCGCGATCGCGAAGCACGCGACCGCGAGAACTACCGTGCTCCAGCGCTCACGATCGACCAGCGCCCAGATGATTGCGGCGACCGGCACGAACAGCGCAGACACCAGATAGACCCAAAATTCGAGAAGACTGCCTGACGGCCGGGCACCCGTCGCCAGGAGCACTATCGACACCACCACCTGCGCGAGGAGCAACACTTCAACCAGCGCCGTCGCCCCGAGGGTGTAGTCATTGGGTTTTCGACCCGCCAGCCCGAGCACGAGGCCCAGCAGGCCAGCGGCAACCGCGATTCCGATCTGCGCGATCGTGAACCACTGGATCATGAGACAACAGTATCCGCAGGAAAGTTCACGAGAATTCGCGCGCGGCCATCCAACACCTCGACGAGACCGACGAGCCGCCCGTCAGGGGCGACAGCTGCGGTGGGTCCGCCCGAGCCTGCCAGCGCGATCCGCTTACCGTTGCCGAGGTCAGCGGTCTGCTCCGGCGTGAGGTCGACGCGACTGAAGAGCTCGGTCGCGACGGCCGCGGGGGCGATCAAGTGGGTCGTAAGGGACTCGTCGAGAGCAGCGGCATCCGAAACGGAGAAAGGGCCGATGCGGGTACGGCGAAGGGCGGTGAGGTGTCCGCCGACGCCGAGCGACTCTCCCAGGTCGCGGGCCAGCGCCCGGATGTAGGTGCCCGACGAACATTCGACACGCACGTCGACATCTACCCAGTCCGAGCGCCGCACACTCAGAACCTCGAAGGCAGAAACCGTCACAGCCCTCGGCTCGAGCACCACGTCGACACCGTCGCGAGCGAGCGTATAGGCGCGCTTGCCGTCTACTTTGATGGCGCTCACCGAACTCGGCCGCTGCAGGATAGGGCCGGTGAGCACGGCAACCCCGGCCGCGATTGCTTCGTCAGTCGCTGCGGCGAGCGCGGACGGATCAGCGGCCTGCCCAAGCTCACCTTCTGCGTCATCGGTGTTTGTGGCTGCGCCGAGCCGGATTGTTGCCGTGTACTCCTTGTCGAGCCCGACTACCCAGGTCAGCAGACGGGTCGCCGCGTTGACGCCGAGCACGAGCAGGCCCGTCGCCATCGGATCGAGAGTGCCTGCGTGGCCGATCTTGCGCGTGCCGACGAACTTGCGCGCGCGCGCGACGACGTCGTGGCTCGTGATTCCCGGTGGCTTATCGACCAGCAAGATGCCGCTGGTCGGATTAGTCGGCTGCCTCACCTGGCCTCTGCCCGCTGCCGCCGGCCCAGCTCGAGAACGAGGTCGAGCTTCTCGGGCAGCGCAGCCGCGAGGCACTCCTCGGCGACGATGTTCGTCTCGTACTCGTCACTCATCCGCAGGCCGACAAGGGTGTTAATGAGCATGCCGTTGGCAAGGAAGGCGCGCGTCTCGTCGGGATCAAAGCCCGCATCGTTTCGCAGCAGCTCGTAGACCCGCAGGAACCCCGCGCGACCGGCTTTGCCGATGACGGGGTCGCTGCCCATGATGAATGCCTGCATCAATGACAGCAGGAGCCCGCGATCGTTAAGGAGATCGGCGTAAGCGCGGCCGATGCGCTGCATGAGGTCGGGTCCCGTTCCCCGGGCAATCTCCGCAGTGAACGCGGCGACGAGAGCGCCAAGCGAACGCTCAAGTACCTCGAGGAAGAGCTGCTCCTTTGTGCCGAACATCCGCGAGACATATGGCTGGCTCACGCCCGCCGCCTTCGCGATCTGGTCGGTGGTTGCGCCGAAATAGCCATAGTCTCCGAATACGCCCGCGGCTGCCGCAATGATCAGTTCGCGGCGGTCCTCCGACTTCATTCTCGGCTGTGTTTCGTGGTGTTTCACGTCATGGGGAATCACACTTGACATGTTATCAGTTGATTACTAATGTCACACTTGTAATCATTCGATAGCTACAAATCGATCCCTGAGGAAGACATGACTGCCACTCTCGACGCGCCAGTTCGCGCACAGCTCCGCCGCAGCATCCCGGTCTGGCTGGCGATAGTCGCCGCTTCCCTGCCGATGTTCATGGCGACCCTCGACAACCTGGTTATGACAAACGCCCTGCCATCGATCCGTCTCGACCTGAGCGCCAGCGTCGAAGAACTGCAGTGGTTCGTCAATGCCTTCACCCTCAGCTTCGCGACATTCATCCTGATGGCTGCAGCTCTCGGCGACCGGTTCGGGAGACGCAACGTCTTCGTGATCGGCATCCTGGTCTTCACTGCTGCATCGGTGCTCTCCGCACTGAGCACAGAACCGTGGATGCTGATCCTCAGCCGTGCCCTTCAGGGCCTCGGTGCCGCGGCGGTCATGCCCCTCTCGCTCACCCTCCTCGTTGGCTCGGTCGCCGATCGGTTCCGCCCGCTGGCCATCGGCATCTGGGGCGGCATCACCGGCCTCGGAGTCGCACTCGGCCCGCTCATCGGCGGCGCGGTCATCGAAGGCTGGAACTGGCAGGCGATTTTCTGGATCAATGTGCCCGTCGGCATCATCGCCGTCCCGCTTGCGTTATTCGCCCTCCCCAACACCTTTGGCGCGAAGGTGCGAGCAGACGTGGTGGGCGTGCTGCTTGTCGGCCTTGGTGTACTCGGGCTGGTCTTCGGTATCGTGCGCGGCAACGATGCCGGCTGGGACAGCCTGCAGGTCGACGGCTCACTTGTCGTCGGTGCTGCGCTCATCGCGGCATTCATCTGGTGGGAGAACCGCACCCCGACGCCGCTGCTGCCGCTGCGCCTGTTCCGTGACCGCAGCTTCTCGGTCGCGAACATTGTGGGCCTCACCTTCAGCTTCGGCGTATTCGGCTCAATCTTCATCCTCATCCAGTTTTTGCAAGTCGTGCAGGGCTACAGCCCCCTCGGCGCCGGCGTCGCCACCATGCCCTGGACTCTTGCGCCCATGGTGATCGCGCCTCTCGCCGGTCTCATCGCGCCCCGGGTCGGCACTCGACTGCTGATCATCGTCGGCCTGACCTTCCAGGCGACTGGTATCGGCTGGCTCGCCGCCGTAATGTCGGCTGAGGTCGCCTACACGACGATGCTGCCCGCCTTCATCCTCGCCGGCGTCGGGATGGGCCTCGTGTTTGCACCGATTTCCACCGCGGTACTCGCCACCATGAAGTCTGCTGACCATGCCAAGGCCAGCGGCACCAACTCGACTGTGCGCGAGATCGGCATCGCCCTCGGCATTGCTGTGCTTACTGCGGTGTTCGTCGGCGCGAAAGGCACCCTGACCCCGACCGGCTACGTGGATGCCGCAGTTCCCGCCGTCTTCGTCGGCGCCGCCGTTCTCGCACT
>JBDUDZ010000032.1:0-14099 GCA_040002635.1 Rhodoglobus sp. | reverse complement strand
GCCTGTCCGTAAAAAGCGTATCCAACCGTTTTACCGGTGCTTGTATTAATGATAGAATAAAATGAATCAGGAGAGCCGACGAACGCCGCATCCTTTCCAAACCGGGTCGCCTGCTTTGTTGGGTTATCCTGCAGGAAAAGGTAAGTGCCTGCGGTCCAGGATAGCGCTGACCGGGAAGCTGCCGGATTGGCCTGTCGCCGCCGTTGCAACACCAGCGGTGGACACTCACCCCGAAATTCGAGCGAACTACTCCGCCCGGGCGTGACCGCCCGGCGGCCGTTTGCCCTCCGGGCTGGCGGTGCCGGGCCGCCTGCGAAACCTCGGTGGCGGGGCGGGCGAGTGTATCGTGATGTGGTGCAGAGCCGAAACCCAACGCCGGGTTCACAGACCTCCCTGAGGGAGGCAAATCGCGCGCGCATCCTCGATTCGCTCAAACGGCACGGCCACCTCACGCAGGTCGAGCTAGCGGGTGCCACTGGGCTCTCGCCTGCGACAGTCTCCAACATCGTCAAAGAGCTCGCGGCATCTGGTGTGCTCAACACCTCGGTCACGTCACGCAGTGGTCGACGCGCGACAGAGGTCACCCTCGCGCGCAAACTCGGGCTCGTCGCAGGACTGCATTTCTCGGCGCGCCATCTGCGCGTGGCCATCTCTGATATCGGTCGGACGGTGATCGCCGAGACACATGTGCCACTCGCCCTGGAACATCGCTATGACCGTGAGCTCGACCGGGCGACACTTCTGCTCAGTGACATGCTCGAATCGGTGAACGCCAGTTTCTCCGAACTGCTCGCTGTGGGGATTGCGCTGCCCACTCCCCTCGATATCCGTACGGGCACCGTCGCGACCCCCGGGCTGCTGCGTGGCTGGCAGGGCGTCGACATCGCCGAGGTCATGGGCAGTCGCATCGGCGTGCCGGTGTTCGTCGACAACGAGGCGAACCTTGGCGGCCTGGCGGAAACTCGCTTCGGGGCAGCACGCGGCACTAAGGGAGCCGCCTATCTGCGGGTCGGCCACGGCGTCAGTGCGGGGCTTGTCATCAACGGCTCGGTGTATCACGGGGTCACCGGCAAGGCCGGCCAGATCGGCCATGTCACTATCGATGAGAACGGTCCGATCTGCCGCTGCGGCAGCCGAGGGTGCCTCGACACCCTCGTGGGCGCGCCCGCCCTGCTCGAACTTTTCCGCGATGACCCGGGGATGCAGCGCATCCGTGATCTATTGCTGC
The DNA here is from genome assembly GCA_040002635.1 of Rhodoglobus sp. Lineage (GTDB taxonomy): Bacteria > Actinomycetota > Actinomycetes > Actinomycetales > Microbacteriaceae > Rhodoglobus. Next base: position 12,871 of record JBDUDZ010000032.1, on the reverse strand, counting down.
GCGCAGAAGCCGGCGACCCGAGCGCCAGTCGCGTGATCGCCGATGCTGGACGGCACATCGGGATCGCCGCGGCGAGCCTGTGCAACATCATCGATCCCGATATCTTCGTTGTCGGTGGCGAGCTCGCCCAGGCCGGCGAGATCCTGCTCGCACCCATGCGGCACGCGCTCAACCGCTCAGCAATCGCGGGGGCTGATGGCATCCCAGACGTGGTGCGCGGCGAGCTCGAGGATCGAGCCGAACTGCTGGGCTGTCTTGCCCTGGCCATCGAGAACGTCGGCATTGAAGCCGAGTTGAGGTCGTTCGCCCGATGAACGCGACCCTCCCCGCAGCACGGAGCTGCACATGATCCGGCAGCGGGCCGCGCGCCTGCTGGTAATCGCCCTGGCCATCTTCGGCACCGTCGCTACCTCGGTGGGTCTGGCGGGCTGCACTGTCAACGACAACGGCGCACCCAAGATCGCCCTCCTGCTGCCCGACGCAAAGACGGCAAGATATGCGACGTTCGACCGTCCCTACTTCGAGCAGCGCATCGCCGAGCTCGGTAACTACCAGGTGCTCTACTCGAACGCGGATGGCGACGCTGCCGCGCAGCAGTCTCAGGCCGAATCTGCGCTCGCCTCGGGAGCAAAGGTTCTCGTGCTCGATCCTGTCGATTCGGCGGCAGCAGCGAGCATCGTCGCGGCCTCGAATGCGCAGGGCGTGCCCGTGATCGCCTACGACCGACTGATCACCGGGGGCAACCCCGCGTTCTACGTCTCGTTCGACAACGAAAAGGTTGGCTCCCTCCAGGGCGAGGCACTCATTGCCAAGCTCAAAGCGGATGACGCGCAGGGCGGCATCCTGATGGTGAACGGCTCGCCCACCGACAACAACGCTTCCCAGTTCAAAGAGGGCGCGCTCAAGAGTGTCTCGAAAAGCGGATTCCCGTTGCTGGCCGAGTTTGACACCCCGGGCTGGAGCCCCGAACAGGCTCAGGAGTGGGTAGCCGGCCAGATCACCCAGTTCTCGGGGCGGATTGCCGCGGTGTACGCGGCAAATGATGGACTCGCGGGGGGCGCGATCGCCGCCCTGCGCGCGGCCGATGTCTCGCCGCTTCCCATCGTGACCGGGCAAGATGCCGAGCTGGCGGGCATCCAGCGAATCGTCTCAGGCGATCAGTACATGACAGTTTTCAAGCCCATCAAAGATGAAGCCGGGCTCGCCGCCGAGATCGCCGTGAAGCTCGCGAAGGGGCTGCCGGTCTCGGGGCGGACCACGACGGGTGGCGTGCCGACGACACTCTTTGACCCGGTGGCCGTCACTGTCGACACCATCATGTCCACGATTGTGGGAAGCGGCAGCTATACAGTCGCGCAGATCTGCACCGCCGAATACGCTGCGGCGTGCGCTGCCGCAGGGATTCGCTGACGCGACAGGACACCATGACCTACCCTTCTACCCCCACGATTCCGCGCACCGCGGAGCCCCTCCTTTCGTTGCAGGGGATAAGCAAGCGCTTCGGTGCTGTCCACGTACTGAACTCGGTCGATCTCGACATCCACGCCGGTGAAGTTGTGGCGATCGTCGGAGACAACGGAGCCGGCAAGTCGACAATCGTCAAAATCCTGGCTGGGGTTCACCCACAAGACGAGGGCACAATCGCCTTCTCCGGAGCGGTGACGGCGATCGACAGCCCCACAGATGCCCGCGACCTAGGAATCGCCACAGTGTTCCAGGACCTCGCCCTGTGCGACAACCTCGACGTGGTGAGCAACCTCTGGCTGGGCCGAGAGCTGCGCAAGAACGGTGGCCTCGACGAGGTGGAGATGGAACAGCGTTCCTGGACGCTGTTGCGCGAACTCGGTGCCCGCATCCCCTCGGTGCGGATACCGGTGGCAGCCCTCTCCGGCGGACAGCGACAGACTGTCGCGATCGCCCGCTCACTGATCGGTGACCCGAGCGTCGTGATCCTCGACGAGCCGACGGCCGCGCTCGGCGTCGCCCAGACTGCTGAGGTTCTCAACCTCATCGAACGGCTTCGCGAGCGTGGGCTCGGTGTGTTGCTGGTCAGCCACAACATCGCAGACGTGCAGGCAGTCGCCGACCGCATCATCGTGCTGCGCCTCGGGCGCAACAACGGCGAGTTCAGGGTCGCGGATGTCACGAGCGAAATGATCATCGCGGCAATCACCGGTGCGGCAAACAACCCGGTCAGCCTCCGAGCCTCGAAGGTTGCGGATATCCTCCCCCTGCGTCGGGATGCCCGCACATGATTGACGCTGGCACGCGACCAGGTGGCACCGCTGACGATGGGCTGATCACGGTGGGGCCGATGGTGGCTATGCGCAGCCTGATGACGCGGGTTCGTGGCGGTGACCTCGGCTCTCTGCCCGTCATCGTCGGCCTCGTGTTGATCTGCGGCGTCTTCGAGGTTCTGAACCCGACGTTCTTGTCGAGTACCAACCTGGTAAACCTCACCATGCAGTGTGCGGCTGTCGGCACCATCGCCATCGGCGCCGTGCTCGTGCTGCTGCTGGGCGAGATCGATTTGTCAGTCGGTGCGGTGAGCGGCCTCTCGTCTGCCATCCTCGCCGTCGGCTACGTGCAGCTCGCCCTGCCACTGCCGCTCGTGATCGTCGCCTCGATCGCAACCGGAGCCGCCATCGGACTGCTGTTCGGCCTCCTGCGCACCCGCTTCGGCGTACCCAGTTTCGTCATCACCCTTGCTGGCCTCTTGGGCTTCCTCGGCCTGCAGCTCTTCGTGCTCGGCAAGACCGGCTCGATAAACATCCCCTTCGACTCGATCTTGGTTCAGTTCGGCCAGCAGTGGTTCCTTCCGCCCGTGGCCTCATACTGCCTGGTGATCGTTGCGGTAGTTGTCTACTTCGTTGGCGAATTCCTCCGCGCCCGTCGTCGTGCCGAAGCTGGCCTGATAGCCACTTCCCTTGGCCTGGTCATCGTGCGCAGCCTGGGCATGCTGGTGTTGCTCGGTGCGTCGACCTGGTACTTGAACCTCGCCCGCGGCGTTGGGGTGATGTTCGCTCTCTTCCTGCTGCTCGTGGTGATGATGCATCTTTTCCTCACCCGCACTGCCTGGGGCCGATCGGTATTCGCCGTCGGCGGCAATGTGGAGGCGGCGCGCAGGGCGGGCATCCGCGTCAACCGGGTATACGTCTCGGTGTTTGTACTCTGTTCGTCATTCGCCGCCCTGGGTGGCCTGTTTGCCGCTGCGCGACTCGCGGCAGCAAACCAGGGCAGCGGGGGTGGCGACACCAACCTGACAGCGATCGCCGCTGCAGTCATCGGCGGCACCAGCCTTTTTGGCGGACGCGGCTCGGCCTTCTCTGCCGTGCTCGGGATTCTTGTGATCATGTCGATCACCTCGGGGCTGACGCTGCTCAACCTCGACTCGTCAGTGCGATACATGGTCACCGGGCTCGTACTGCTGCTCGCGGTAATCATCGATTCGCTGTCACGCCGGTCACGCGCAGCATCCGGTCGCGCGTAGCGACACCGGCGCACGCGCTACTCGACCCTGGGCGCTCCGGTCGACTCTCGCACCATGAGGCGAGTGGGGATCGGTGTCGACTCCGCAGCAGTGTCGGGCTCTTCGAGCGCGATGAGCACTCGCTGCATGGTCAGGGCACCGAGTGCAGCAAAATCCTGGTTGACTGTCGTCAGCGACGGCAGGTAGAACGCCGCTTCGGGCAGGTCATCAAAGCCGACAATGCTGACATGGCCTGGCACCGACAACCCCCGGCCTACCAGGGCAGAAATGAGGCCGAGGGCCATTTGGTCATTGGCCGCGAAGACCGCTGTCGCATCGCCCAGGCTGTCGACGAAGCGGTATCCGCTCTCCGCCGACCAGTCGCCGTGACCCGGCTCCCTGGCTAACAGTTGGGCGGCGGCGAGTTCATCGCGCCAGCCGCGCACGCGTTCGATGGCATCCGGCGCCCCGGCCGGTCCCGACAAATGGGCGATGCGTCGGTGTCCGAGTTCAATGAGGTGCCGCACCGCAGCCCGCGCACCGCGATACTGATCGATCGAGGTCGAGAGGTGCCCGCGACGCTGTCCTGAGGCGACCGCAATGACCGGCACACCGGTGTCGAGACTGCGCACGGCATCGAGCACTGCCAGGTCGCTCACGATTAGCACAATGGCTTCGACTCGTTGGCTGAGTAGTGATTCGACGAACGGGCGGATCGATGTCGCGTCGGCATTGACCGCGGTTACTGTCACCACACCGTACCGGGCATCCCGCGCCGCGCTGCTGAAATTCAGTGCGATTGATGAGGAGCCAAAGTCGACGCTGCTTGGCGCGATCAACCCGATCATCCTCGTGCGTCGTGTCACAAGAGCGCGCGCCGCGGGCGAGGGGCTGTAACGCAGTTGCGTGATCGCCTGTTCGACGCGCAGCCGAGTGGCTGGCCTGACGCTCGGGATGTCGTTGAGCACGCGCGACACCGTTTGGTGCGAAACGCCGGCCAGCCGGGCGACATCGAAAATGTTCGCCACCCGTGCTGGCTTGTCCGTGCTGGTCATCGTGGTGGTCCTTGCCTTACTCGCCGCTGGCCTTGGCGACAATGGCAAGGAGAATTTCGAACGTCACAGAATCTGGATCGAGCGTAGCCACGATTTCGCGATCTCTCAGCACAATAATGCGGTGTCCCACCCGCAGCACTTCCTCCAGCTCGGCCGAGATGAACACTACGGCGACCCCGGTGGTGGCGAGGTCGGCGATCAATCTCTGGATCTCGACTTTCGCACCCACATCGATCCCGCGGGTCGGCTCGTCGAGGATGAGCAGCCGAGGCGAGAGTGCGAGTAGCCGGGCAAGCAGGACTTTCTGCTGGTTACCTCCCGAGAGCACGCCGGCCGGCCGCTCGGGATCGGCCGGCCGAATGTCGAGGGCTTCTATCCAACTTGCACTGAGCTCGGCCTGACGTGCGCGAGGGATCCGCCGAACCCAGCCGCGTTCGGCCTGCAGCGCTAGCGTGATATTTTCCCGCACCGACAGTTCACCGATGATTCCCTCGGTCTTCCTGCTCTCTGATGAATAGGCGATTCCGGCCCGCAGCGCCTGGCGGGGCTCATGGAAATGCTCGCGGTTTCCGCCGACCATGAGTTCGCCGGTGTCTGCGCGGTCGATGCCAGCCAGAAGCCGTGCAAGTTCCGTGCGGCCAGAGCCCAGTAGCCCTGCGACCCCGAGCAGCTCACCTTCATAGACTTCCAGGTCGGTGGGGCGCAACTTTCCTCGCTTGCCGATCCCGCGCGCGGACACTATCGACTGCCTGCCCAGCGGACTAACCGCAGGGGTAGAACGCGACTCGAGCACGTCCAACTCGGAAGACTCCCGGCCCAGCATCTTCTGTACCAGGTCGATGCGCAGCAGTTCCGTGGTGAGATACTCCCCGACAAGCTGGCCGTTGCGCAGCACGGTGATCCTGTCGCAAATCTCATAGACCTGTTCGAGGAAGTGCGAGACGAACAGGATCGCCACTCCCCGCGTCTTTAGCTCGCGGATGACACGGAAGAGCTCGGCCACCTCATCCTGGTCAAGGCTCGACGTGGGCTCGTCAAGCACGAGCACCTTGAGATCGGTCGAGATGGCACGGGCAATCGCCACAAGTTGCTGGATCGCCAGCGAATGGCTCCCCAGCGGCGAACGCGGGTCGATGGTGATCCCGAGTGCCTCGAGCGCGGCGGACGCGGATGCACGCATCGCCGCCCAGTCGATGGCCCCGAGCTTCCTCGGCTCCCGCCCCAGCATGATGTTCTCGGCCACCGAGAGATTGGGGAGCAGGTCGATCTCCTGATACACCGTACTGATGCCCACTCGCTGCGCCGCGGCGGGGGTGGCGAAGTTGACAACTTTCCCCTCGAGAAGCACGGTTCCCGAGTCAAGTCGGATCGCGCCAGTGAGAGCTTTGATCAGCGTGGACTTGCCAGCACCGTTCTCGCCCATGAGGGAGTGCACCTCGCCGGGGAACATCCGAAAGTCGACACCGTCGAGGGCGAGATCGCCGGCGTAGCGCAGCCGTGCGGCGACGACTTCGACGACCGGCGAAACATCCATGCCGACCTCACATTCCTGACTCGACATCGAGCGATAGCGAGCCTAGCGGCTGCGCAACCTCAACGCTCGCTCGTCGTCAACGACGGTTCGCGCGCGCAACGATCAGTCGCTGCACGACGACGAACGCCAGCAACAGGATGCCGATGGTGATTCGGGTCCACGACTGGTCGACACCCAGGAAGCTGATTGCTGTCTTGATCACGCCGTACACGAGAACGCCGGCGAGCGAGCCGACGAGATAGCCGCTTCCACCGGTGAGCAGGGTGCCACCGATGACGACTGCCGCGATGGTATCCAACTCGGTACCGATGCCGTTGAGGCTGTAGCCGGCCGCGGTGTACGCGGTGAAAAGCAGACCCGCGATTCCCGCGCATGCGCCGCTGACTACATAGACGAGCACCTTGGTGCGCGCAACGGCGAGGCCCATCAGTCTCGCGGACTGCTCGCTGCCGCCCACTGCATAGACTGTGCGGCCAAAGCGGGTGTAGCCCAGCACCCACGCCCCGATGATGACCACTGCGAGAGCGATAATAACCGTGGCGGTGATGTACCAACCGCCGCCACCGATCTTCGTGGACTGCAGGCCCAACACCCCGACGTCACTGACCTTAATTGCCCGGGGTGCGAGCACGTAGCACAGGCCTCTCGCGAGAAACATGCCAACCAGCGAGGCGATAAACGGTTGCACGTCGAAGTACTGCACGAGTATGCCGATGAGCAGGCCGAACAGCGCGCCAGTGGGGATCATGATCGTCACTACCAGCGCCGTGGGTACGCCATTGGTGAGCAGGAATGCGGCGAGCACACCGGTGAACGCCATGACGGCACCCACCGAGAGATCGATGCCGCCGGTGATGATGACGAAGGTCATGCCCACGGCGAGAACGATGAGGTATGCGTTGTCGACGAACAGCGACGAGATCACCCCGGGCGTGATGAACCGCCCGAAGTAGGCCTGAGCCGCAGCGAACATGATCAGCAGCAGCGCTACCGCGGCCAGCACCGGCATCCAGGACACGCGGGATCCGACTACGCGTCGCCAGGCGGGAATGACGGGAGCCGTCGTCGTCGGTTCCGTCTCGTGGGTGATTGTCATGCTGCGGTCCGTTCGATCGGGGTTACCACGTCCGACGGCAGGCGCCGCATCGGGGGACGGAGGTTGCTCAGCCACGCGCGTACCCGCCTGGACTGGCTCAGGCACACGATGATTACGACGATCGCCTTGAACACCGGGGTGACGGCTGGCGGCACTCCGAGGAAGGTGATCGTGGAGGTGAGTGTCTGGATGGTGAACACTCCAACGACGGTGCCCGCGAGTGTGAATTTGCCTCCCGCCAGGGAGGTGCCGCCAAGCACGACTGCAAGAATCGCGTCCAGTTCGATATTCACGCCAGCGGCGTTCGCATCGGCAGCCATGATGTTGGAGCTGTAAAGGATGCCGGCCACGCCAGCAAGCAACCCACTGAGCCCGTAGAGGCTCCAGACGATGCCCCGCGAGCGCACACCCGCGAGGCGGCTCGCGGCCGGATTGATCCCGACGGATTCGGTGAGCACGCCGAGCGCCGTCCTGCGCACGACCAGACCAACAACGACGATCGCGACAAGAGAGACGAGGAACTCGAAGGGGAAGCCGAAAATGTACCCGCCAGCAATGAACTGGTAGGGAGTGCTGTTGATTGTGGTGATGAACCCGTTGGTGATCAGGAGAGCGATGCCGCGACCCGCGAGCATGAGCACGAGCGTCGCGATGATGGGTTGGATCCCCACCACGGAAACCAGAAACCCGTTCCAGAGCCCGAACAGCAGGGTGAGCGCGACTCCCGCGAGAATCGCGATCATGACGGTGCCGAGGCTGTTTGGGGTGGGCGAGTCGGCGATGATCGTCAGCGCGACTGCTCCGGAGATCGCCATCTGGGCGCCCACAGAGAGGTCGATGCCTCTCGTGCCGATTACGAGACACATTCCGAGCGAGACGAGCATCAGTGGTGCGCTGTTGCGCAGGATGTCGATGAGAGACCCGTAGAACTGGCCGTTTTGCACGGTAATACTCAAGAAGCTCGGCCGGGAGATGAAGTTGATCAGGATCAGGGCGACAAGGGCGCCAATCGGCCACAAGATCCTGTTCTTGAGCACGCTCTTCAGAAACGGTCTCATGCTGCGCCCTCCTTGGCGATCAGTGTGACTATGTCATTAACACCGGTCTCGGCGGTGTTCTCTAGCTCGGCAATCTTGCGGCGATCCCGCATCACGACGATTCGCTGCGACAGGCGCAACACTTCGTCGAGCTCGGACGAGATGAAGATGACGCCAAGACCGCCCTGGGCCAGTTCTGCGATGAGTCGCTGGATCTCGGCCTTGGCGCCGATGTCAATGCCACGGGTGGGCTCGTCAAGGATGAGCAGCTGCGGCGCGGTGGCCAACCAGCGGGCCAAGAGCACCTTCTGCTGATTTCCGCCCGAAAGATTACGCACAAGCGCATTCGGGTTGTTCGGTCGGATGCCCAGCGACGCCATGTACTGCGCGACGATACCCTCTTGCTGGGCCCCGCCAACACGACGCAACCAGCCGCGCTTAGCCTGCACACCGAGCACGATGTTCTCGGCCACGGTGAGGTCACCGATGATGCCCTCTTCACGGCGATCTTCCGACGAGAACGCGATCCGGTGATCGACAGCCTGGCGGGGGGTGTTGAGGCGCGTGGGAACGCCGCGCAGTTCCGTGCTTCCGTGGTCGGAGTGGTCGGCGCCGTAGATCAAGCGGGCAAGCTCAGTTCGCCCTGAGCCGAGGAGTCCGGCTAACCCGACGATCTCGCCATCGAATACGTCGAGGTCGACGGGTTCGATGCTGCCCTTGCGACCCAGCGCAAGAACCTTCAAAATCGGTTTGCCCGACCTGTCAATTGAACGGGTTGACGCACGGCCGATTGAGTCAAGTTCCGCGAGCTCACGGCCGAGCATCTTCGAGATGAGTTGCTGCCGGTTTAGAGCCTCGACCGGGTACTCGCCTTCGAGCTTGCCATTGCGCAGGATAGTCATGCGGTCCGAAATTTCGTAGACCTGGTCGAGGAAGTGTGAAACGAAGAGGATCGCGACGCCGCGGTCGCGCAGGCGACGCATAACGGCGAAGAGTTGCTCGACCTCAGAACGGTCGAGACTCGAGGTTGGCTCGTCGAGCACGAGAAGCCGACAGTCGACGACTACTGCACGACTGATCGCCACGAGTTGCTGAACGGCCAAAGAGTGGCCGGAGAGGGGCGAACGCGGGTCAATGTCGAGACCGAGTTCTTTCAAGTACGTGCGAGCGCGCTCGTGGGTGGCTTTCCAGTTGATTCCGGGACCCTTGCGCACCTCGTTTCCGAGCATGACGTTCTCGCCAACCGAGAGGTTCGAACAGAGGTTCACTTCTTGGTAGACGGTGGCCACGCCAGCTGCCTGAGCGTCTGCGGTGCCGGTGAACGTGCGGGCGGCGCCGGCGACGCGGATGGTTCCCTCATCAATTGCGTAGACACCGGTGAGAGCCTTGATCAGCGTTGACTTGCCAGCGCCGTTCTCCCCGAGGAGCGAGTGAATTTCGCCGCTGCGAAGGGTGAAGTCCACCCCATCGAGTGCCTTGACGCCCGGGAACTCGATCGAAATGTTCCGCATTTCGACGACCACATTGTTGTCGACCACGATTTGTTGCTTCTTCTCTACTTGTGGGACTGGAGAACCGGCGGGGCGAGATGGACCTCGCCCCGCCGGTGTTGCGGCTAGAGAGCCGCGGTAATGCCGTGCTGAATTAGTACTTGCGTGTCGGCAGTGCGGCCGTGGCGGCAGCCTGGTCGAACGCGCCATCAACTGCGGTGTACGCCTTCTCGACAGTCTTGCCTGCCAGGACGTCCTTCACAACAGACGCAACCTTGTCGCCCAACAGCGGGTTGCACTCAACTACGTAGTTGAAGTCGCCGGTGGAGAGGGCGGTCAGACCGTCCTTGGTCGCGTCGATTGTGACGATCTGGATGTCCTTGCCGGGGGTGAGGCCGGCTGCCTTGATGGCGTCAAGGGCACCGAGGCCCATGTCGTCGTTCTGGGCGAACAGCAGGTTGATCGTCTTGCCGTACTTCTGGAGGAAGCCCTCCATGACCGTCTTGCCGTCAGCGCGGGTGAAGTTACCCGTCTGCGAGTCGAGGGTCTTGATCGAGGTACCGGCGATGGACTTGCCGAAACCGGTTGCGCGGTCGATGGCCGGCGAGGAGCCGGTCGTGCCTTCGAGAACGACCATGTTGGTGGCCGTTGCGCCGAGCGTCTTCGCTGCCCATGCGCCAGCGGTCTCGCCCTCCTTCTCGAAGTCGTCACCGATCCAGCTTGCGTAGAGGCTCGGGTCGGCGTCGATCGTGCGGTCTTCAAGGATCACCGGAATCTTGGCGTCCTTTGCTTCCTTCAGGACGTCGTCCCAGCCCGTGGTCACAACCGCGGCGATGACGATTGCGTCGACGCCCTGGTTGATGAAGCTGTGGACTGCGGCGATCTGGTTTTCCGGCTTGTTGTCAGCTGCGTTGAAGATCAGCTTGAAGCCGTTGGCTGCCGAGAACGCGGTCTTCATCGACTCGGTGTTCGCTGCGCGCCAGCCGCTCTCTGAGCCGGTCTGCGCGAAGCCAACTGTGATGACCTTGCCGCCGCCGCCGGCGCTGCCTCCGCCTGCTGCTGAACATCCCGTCAGACCGAGGGCGATCGCCCCAACCACTGCGATTCCGCCTAGAAACTTTTTGTTCATTCCCTAAACCTCCTTGTCTGGGGCCCGGCCTCCCGGCCGGGCTGCTGCGCGTCGCTCCTGCTTCGATGCAGGCGCTGTCTGCAATGTTAGCCTTCACATTCCATGGTTCCGCAATCGGTCAACGGTAACGATCAGGTAACGGCCAACCGGTGCATCCCAGTAAAACACTGGCGAACGGCGTTTCAGGGGCGATTCTCGTCGCTATGTGAGGGATAACAAATGCATCACATCCGACCGCGGCGCTTCCAATAGCGGGCAGCGAAAACGCCCGGCCGCTTCTCGCGACCGGGCGTTCCCGGGAGGTGCTTGGCGCCTTAGCGGCCGCCCGCCCGGCGCTTGTTGAACACGTCGAAGGCGACGGCGAGCAGGAGCACGAGGCCCTTGACCGCCTGCTGCCACTCGATGCCAATGCCGAGGATCGACATGCCGTTGTTAAGCACACCGATGATGAAACCGCCGATGATCGCACCGCCGATAGTTCCGACGCCGCCCTGCACTGCCGCACCGCCGATGAAGGCCGCAGAGATTGCCTCGAGCTCGAATCCGGCACCCGCCTTCGGGCCGGCGAGGTTCAGTCGCGCAGTGAAAACGAGCCCGGCAAGAGCCGCCAGCACGCCCATGTTGACGAACAGCCAGAAGTCGACCTGGCGCGTCTTGATGCCCGAGAGCTCCGCCGCGTGGCGGTTGCCACCCATGGCGAAGACGTGTCGGCCGAAGACGCTGCGGTTCTGCACGATGCCATAGATCATCACGAGGACTGCTAGCACAATGAGGGTAACCGGAATGCCCTTGAATACCGACAGTTCATACGCGAAGAAGCCGATACCGACAACCGCGATTGCAAGCTTTGCCACGAACCAGGCGAACGGTTCAACGCTCTGGCCGTATGCCTGGCGGCCGCTGCGGGTGCGGAACTGCTGCACCACGATGCCGATGAGCACGATGAGCCCGATACCGAGCGTGAGCGGGTCAATCTCTGAGCGCGGGCCAAGCTCTATGGGGAAGTTGATGAACCCGTTACCGATCGCGCGGTACTCAACCGGGAACGAGCCGATGTTGGTGTTGCCGAGCACCACGAGCGCCAGTCCGCGGAATATGAGCATGCCCGCCAGGGTGACGATGAACGCGGGTATGCCCACGTACGCCACCCAGAACCCCTGCCAGGCGCCCACCAGGGCCCCTACGGCGAGCGAGAGGATCATGGCGAGCCACCAGGGCATGCCTATCTGCACCGCGAACACACCGGAAACAGCGCCGATGAATGCTGCCACCGATCCGACCGAGAGGTCGATGTGACCGGCGACGATGATGAAGACCATACCGATCGCAAGGATCAGGATGTATCCGTTCTGCACTATCAGGTTCGAGACGTTCTGCGGTCGCAGCAGGATGCCGCCGGTAAGAATCTGGAAAAGCACCACCACGACGAGCAGCGCGATGAAAATACCGTTCTTGCCGAGGTCGGTCACGATGGTGCTGAGCGCCGATGTGAACCGGTTTGTTGGCGGTTCGATCGTCTCTTCGGGGTTAGTTCGGATCTCGGACATCAGCGCGCTTTCTCCATGGTCATGAGTTTGATGAGGGCTTCGGGAGTTGCCCCCTTGGCGGGCATTTCGCCCGTGATGCGGCCCTCCGAGAGGGCGTAGATGCGGTCGCAGATCCCCAGCAGCTCTGGCAGCTCAGATGAGATGACGATTATCGCCTTCCCCTCGGCCGCGAGCTTGTTGATGATCGTATAGATCTCATACTTGGCACCGACGTCGATGCCGCGAGTGGGCTCGTCCAGGATCAACACGTCCGGCGACGCGTAGATCCATTTGGACAGCACTACTTTTTGCTGGTTTCCGCCAGAGAGCTTCCCAGTGATCGACAGCACGCTGGGAGCCTTGATATTCATGCTCTTGCGGTATTCGTTGGTGACCTTGAACTCTTCGTTGTCGTCGACGAGGCCAAACTTCGAGAGCTTGCCGAGCGACGCGATCGAGATGTTGCGTTTGATGTCTTCGATCAGGTTGAGACCGTAGTACTTGCGGTCTTCCGTCACGTAGGCGATGCCGTTGT
>JBDUDZ010000031.1:0-14403 GCA_040002635.1 Rhodoglobus sp. | reverse complement strand
GCCAACTACGTGGCGGCGACCGGCAGGTGTGGCCAACTACGTGGCAGCGACCGGCTGGCGTAGCCAACCAAGGGCGGCGACCCGGTCTACCAAACCGCTCCAGCGCTCGCGACGAACTCTCGGCGTTGCGTATTCGCGAACCATGAAAGACTCACTAGGTGGAGAGTTTGCCGACGAACCTCGAATCCGACCGTGATGCTGCCCCCGGGCAGGTGATGCCGTACGACGAGTTCTATGCCAAAACCCGGGCCGTACTCCGCGCGATGGAGACCGTCATCGACGGCAAACGGTCCGCGGTCGAGATGGCGCTCACCGTCTTGCTGGCGGAAGGCCATCTCCTCATCGAAGACGTCCCGGGCGTCGGCAAGACGATGCTCGCCCGGGCACTGGCACGGAGCATCGACTGTTCGGTAAGCCGCATCCAGTTCACCCCCGACCTACTGCCCAGCGACATCACCGGCGTCTCCATCTACAACCAAGTCGACCGCCAATTTGAGTTCAAGCCGGGGCCGATCTTCGCAAACATTGTCATCGGTGACGAGATCAACCGCGCCAGTCCCAAAACGCAGTCCGCCCTGCTCGAGAGCATGGAAGAAGGCCAGGTCACGGTCGACGGCCGCAGCTATGCGCTCGCGACGCCGTTCATTGTTGTCGCGACGCAGAACCCGATCGAGATGGAAGGCACCTACCCGCTGCCCGAAGCACAGCGCGACAGGTTCATGGCTCGCATTTCGATGGGCTACCCTGACGCCGAAGCCGAACTGGCCATGCTGCGCACTCGCGCAACCACAAGTCCGCTGCACGACATGCAACCGGTAGTCACCGGCACCGAACTCGCCGACATGATTGCCACCGCCCGCAACGTTTTCTCCAGTCTCGCCATCGAGCAGTACGCCGTCGCGATAGCCCAAGCCACCCGTGAAGACCGCGACCTGCGGCTGGGCGCGAGCCCCCGCGCGACACTGCAGTTATTGCGGGCCGCCCGGGCGCGGGCCGCGCTCGACGGCCGCGAATTCGTGCTCCCGGATGACATCGACGCGCTCGCGATCCCGGTGCTCGGGCACCGACTTATCGCGGCCCGGCGCACCGGATCATCCTCGGAGCTGGGAGGCGGCAACGTTGCCGACATCATCAGCCGAATTGTCGCGAACACCCCGGTGCCGCTGAGCTCGCAGAACTCTTAGGCCATCCCCTCCATGCCTCGCCGCACTTCGGGTCTCCTCGCCGCGCTCGGCGTCGGTGGGGTCAGGCTCAGGCTGCGGGGCTGGTTGTTTCTTGCGGCATCCGTCATCTTGTTTTTCGTCGCGTACACAACTGGCAGACAGGAGTTGCTCTACATTGCGACCCTTCTGGGCGTGCTGCCGATCGTCGCCGTGATATTCGTGCGGGTGCGCCGACCACGCTTGGCCGTCACCCGGGCCTTCTCGCCGCAGGTGATACCGGCCGGCAGCACCGCAAGCGTTTCACTCGTGGTGCGCAACCTCTCATCGTTGCGCAGTGTGCGCGCAACGTGGCGGGATGAACTGCCGTGGCGACAGTACGAAACTTCCGTCGGCGACTTGCCGCCCCTGCGCGCGCGCGGCTCCAGATTCGTCGGTCGGGGCAACTCGGTGGCGCTCGCCTACGACCTACACCCACCTCGCCGGGGAGTCTTCCCCGTGGGGCCGCTCGGTGTAGAAGTGGCCGATGCTTTCGGCCTTGCCGAGTGCAGGTTCGCGGTCGGCAGTCCGCAGCCGATCACCGTCACGCCCGAAGTGATCCCACTAGCCGACACTGGCATGACTGTTCCCGCTGGCGACGGTGAATCCCGACTCGTGCAACGCCGCGCATCTGGTGATGAGGATGACGCGATGACCCGCGAGTATCGCGCCGGCGACGCCATGCGGCGCGTGCACTGGCGAGCGACTGCACGCAAGGGCGAGCTCATGGTGCGCCAGGAGGAGCCGCGCAGTTTCCCTGAGGCGCGCATCCTCGTCGACACCCGCCGTGACGGCTACCGCGACGGCGGCGACGATGGTTACGGCGATGGAGGCGATGCAGACCGCGAGGGCGGTGGTGCAGACCGCGAGGGCGGTGGTGCAGACCGCGAGGGCGTCGGCGCTGGCGGCGCTGGCGACGATGCAAGAGCAAGCGGCGACGGGCCAGGCGGCAAGTCAAGCGAGAGCGTCGGCGGCTCCGGGCGCGGCGCCGTTCACCGCGACGCCCACGCTTCTGCCCAGTTTTTGCAGGCGGCACAGCACGACGGCGACCCGCAGAGCGAAGCATTCGAATGGGTGGTGCGGATGCTCGCCTCAGTCGCCGTGCACCTTCGCCGTTCAGGTTTCGTCGTCACGGTTCACGACAGCGGAATTCCGCAGCTCGAGGCAGTGAGCCACGCCAAGCGCCGCACCTGGGGCGACGAGCAGTTTCTTGCCAGTCTTGCCTCGCTCGAACTCACTGAGGCCCCAGGCACACAGCGTCGGTCGCCTCGATCCAGCGGACCGCTGATCGCCCTGGTCGGAACACCGGATGCCGAAGTTGTCGACTGGCTCCTCGCACAGCGCCAACCGGGGGAGCTTGCCGTCGCGTTCATGGTGCGCAACCTCTCGGCCATCGACATCATTGATCGGCATTTCGGCAACGCGACGGCGGCGCCCGTCATTGCCGATCGGCTTACCGACGCGGGATGGCTTGTGGTTCCGGTGCGTGCCGACGACGACCATGCGGCGGCCTGGGAAGCTGTGGTAGTTGAGACGGGGCGGTCTCGTGGCAGCGCGTGAACCACGCACCCCCGGCGCCGACTGGCTGCTGAGTGGGCTACTTCTCGTCGCGATCGCGCTCGCACTCGGCAGCCTCAGCAGCGTGGTCACGAGGTTCGCCTGGTGGGCAGAGTCGGTCGGCGTCGCCGCCGTCATCCTGCTGATCGCGGCGATAGTGCGCTCCTTCGCCCGGCACCGACTGTGGGGAACGCTCGCGGCATTCCTCGCGTCGGTGACTGTCATCACGTTCTTGTTCGCGCCCGCGACGGCGCTGCTGGCCATCATCCCCACTCCGGCCAGTCTCGGTGAGCTCCGCAGCCTGACAGGGGCAGGCCTGGATTCGATCGCCGTGCAATCCGTGCCAGCTGATGCCGGCCCCGGCATCATGTTCCTGGTCTGTCTGGGGGTGGCGGGTATCGCGTTCACGGCAGATACTCTCGCCTTTGCCTTCCGGTCGCCGGCCCTCACCGGGCTGCCCCTTCTGGCGTTGTTGCTCGTGCCCACTGTCATCTCGCCGAGGCTCAACGATGCGCTCTTCTTCGCGCTCACGGCCGTCGCGTGGCTCGCGATCCTGCTGGTGCGGGCACCGGCGGCCGGGCGGCGTGCGGCGCTGGGCATCGGTGTTGTCGGAGTGCTGGCGGCACTGGTCATCCCGGCCATCGCGCCGGTTCCGCAGGGCGCGGCACCTTCGGGTCGCGCCGGGTTCGCCGCGGGCATCAATCCGATAGTCACCCTTGGTGACAACTTGCGGCGACCCGATGCAACACTTGCTGCGACCTATATGACCTCGTCGGGCACGGGTGAGTACCTGCGTTTGGCCGCCCTTGACAACTTCTCCGGAACCTCCTGGACGCCCACTGCCGAGGAGCTTCAGACGCAGAACACGGTCTCAGCAGTGGGCGCAATACCCGGGTTGGCGGCCGGTGTTGCCATCACCGCGGAAACCACAAATGTCACAGTGGCAAACATTCTGAGCCAATGGCTGCCCGTGCCGTACGCGCCGCGGACAGTCACGGGCCTAAAGGGCGTGTGGGCCTGGGATGCTGATGCGCTCTCCATCCGCACCGAGCAGGCCAACGCCCGCAACCAGGACTATACGGTCACGAGCGCGACCGCAGCGCCCACCGCCGAGCAGCTCACTGCCGCAGGGACAACCGTCGACCCCGGGCTCGACCGTTACCTGGTGGTGCCGGACGATTTGCCTGCGGTTGTCGCTACGACCGCCACTGAGGTCGTCGGGGACGCGACATCCAACTATGAGAAGGCGATAAGGCTGCAGGACTACTTCACCGGCGGTCTGTTTACCTACTCTGAAGACGCGCCGGTCTCGCAGGGATACGACGGTTCAGGAGCCATGGTGCTCGCCGCGTTCCTGCAGGCCAAGAGCGGGTACTGCGTGCACTTCGCTTCGGCGATGGCAGCAATGGCGCGCACGCTCGGCATCCCGGCGCGGGTCGCCGTGGGTTTCACGCCCGGCACGCCTTTCAAGTTCGACAACGACGGTGTCCGATCATTTCGAGTAAGCACGCATGACCTACACACGTGGCCGGAACTGTATTTCAGCGGTATCGGCTGGGTGCGGTTCGAGCCCACGCCCGGTCGTGGCGCCGCGCCCGCATATGCGGCGGTGAATGTCGACGACCCGAGCACACCCACCGTTGATCAGTCAAAACCGACGCCGGTGCCCGCGAGCACGACGGCCCCCGCGAGCACGCCTTCCGCGAAACCCACTCCGTCATCGATCCCCGTAACGACACCGTCTGCTGCACCGGTCGCCGTCGGCCCCGCGGATGCCGCAACCGGCAGCCCGCCCTCCCCGCTGGTGGTAATCGTCCCGCTCCTCGCCCTGCTCGCGGCCCCGCTGGTGGTCCGGGCTATCCGACGGCAGCGCCGAATCGGGATGCTGACCCGCGGCTCGGCTCTCGCGGGTTGGCAGGAACTGCGCGACACCGCGGATGACCTCGGATTGCGCACGAGTGACTCCCGCACCCCACGCCAGTTGGGCGCCGATTTGGCGGCACATCTCGACGACCGGGGAACGGCAGCGCTCGCACGGTTGCGGGTCTCGCTAGAGGGAGAGGCGTTCGCCGAGCACGCCGAGCAGGCCGAGCAGGCCGAGCAGGCCGGGCACGCCGGGTACCCCGGGCACGCGGGGCACGCGGGGCACGCCGACATCGACGACCTCCACACGGTGGTGCGCGCGCTGCGCCGCGACGCCGGGCTGGGGCGCCGCATTGTCGCCTCGTTGGTGCCGCGCTCGCTTTTCACGACCTGGCTGCCCGACCCGGTATCGGCCGAATAGTCACCGGAGAGGGCTGTGGCGGCGACAGTGGGGTTCAACCGGGGCTGCTCCGCGACTGCCGCGGCGGCTGCGCGACTACCGCGGCGGCTACGCGATTACCGGGGCTGCTCCGCGACTACCGGGGCGGCTCCGCGACTACCGCGGCGGCGACAGCGGACTGAACGCAATGACCGGTCGCCCAGTTGTCGGGTTGTGCAGCACAGTAGCGTCGACCCGGTAGACATCGCGGATGAGCGCCGGTGTGAGCGTCTCGGGTGTCGGTCCGGCGGCGATCACCCTTCCCTCGCGCAGCACTATCACGTGGTCTGAGTAGCTCGCCGCCAAGCCCAGGTCGTGCAGTGCCGCGAGCACGGTGGTTCCCGTCGCCGCCAGCCTCGAGACCAGCGCGAGCACGGCAAGTTGCGCACCGATGTCGAGGTGATTCGTTGGTTCGTCGAGCAGCAACAGCTGGGGCTCCTGGGCGAGAGCCTTGGCAAGCATCACCCGCTGGCGCTCGCCGCCCGAGAGGCTGCCGAACTGGCGGGTCGCAAACTCCGTGACCGCGGCGGTGGCGAGAGCCGCGGCGACGATGGCGGAAGCGTCAGACGGGTCATCTCGCCAGAGGGACTGGTGGGGGAGACGGCCCAGCGCCACGACCTCGGTCACGGTCAGGGCGGTCTCGGTCGCGGCATCCTGTTCGACAAGGGCCGCGATGCGGGCGCGTTGCCGGCGGGAGAGGGCGAGCAGGTCGGAACCCTCGAACGACACGGATCCGCTGGCCGGCTTCTCGACACCAGCCAGCGCTCGCAGCAGCGTCGATTTGCCCGCGCCGTTGGGGCCGACGAGCGCGCTCACGCTCCCGGCGGGAACTGTGCAATCGACGCCGTCGATGAGCAGCGTCCCACCGGCGACGATTCTGATGCGCGCAGCGTCGAGCCCGGGTTGGGCGTCGGGAGAAGGGTGGGTGTCGAGCTGCGAGGTCGGGTCGGGCCGCGGTCGGGCCGGCGGGGTGGTGTGGGGCCGCTGGCCGGCGGGCTGCGAGGCCGGCTCCTGCTGCCCGCTCACGTCTCGCTCCGCTTGCGCGCCAGAAGCACAGCAAAAACCGGAGCACCGATGATCGCGGTGACGATGCCGACCGGCAACTCGCGCGGGGCGAAGAGGGTGCGCGCCGCGGTGTCAGCCCAGACCAGGAAGATCGCGCCAAACAGTGCAGACAGCGGCAGCAGCGCGCGGTGTGCCGGGCCGGCGATGAGTCGCACGGCGTGCGGCAGGATCAGCCCGACGAACCCGATCGAACCACTCACCGAGACCATCGCGCCGGTCAGCAGGGCGGATGCCGCAAGCAGCCCCCAGCGCGTCGCACTGACGTTCACCCCCAACGCCTTCGCCGAGGTGTCGCCGAATGCGAACGAATCGAGCAGTCGCCCGGTGGCGAGGATCGGCACTCCAGCGACGACGATGGCGACGTACACGATCGCTACCGCAGGCCAGCGCGCCCCCGCCAGCGAACCCAGCAGCCAGCCAAGAATCTCGCGGTAGGAGTCGCCAGTAGCCGTCCAAAAGATGACGAGGCTCGTGATTGCGGCCGCCAGCGATGACACCGCCAAACCGGCGAGCACGGTGCGCGTGGGTGTGATCGCGCCCAGTGAGCTCGCGAGCAGCAGCGTCAGGGCCAGCGCAATAACAGCACCGAGGAAGGCCGCGAGGGGCAGCAGCAGCGCGACTCCCAGCAAGAGCACCGCGACTGCACCGAGGGACGCCCCCGACGACAGCCCCAGCAGATACGGCTCCGCCAGCGGGTTACGAGTGATTGCCTGCATCACCGCGCCGCTGACGGCCAGCCCGGCTCCGACCGCCGCAGCAGTCAGGATGCGCGGCAGCCGCAACTGCCAGACGATGCCATCGCGCAGCAGCGGCAGCGGCGAAGTGCCGATCCCGAGGTGGCTCGCGATCGACGCCCAGACCTCATCGAAACGGATGCTTGCCGGCCCGATCGTCACCGCCACGATGATGGAGGCGAGAAGCACGACGGCGAGCGCAGTGCCGAGAAGCACCGGGCGAACTCGACCGCCAGAGCGTCGAGTCGTCATCGGCGGCTGGTGATCGGGCTGCGAGTCACCCCTACTTCCCATCCAGGTCATTGATCTGATCGACTACCGACTTCACTGCTTCGACGCTGCGCACGCCAGCCTCGCTCGAGGCGAACGGCAGGATGATGAATCTGCCGTTCTTCACGGCAGTCAGGTTAGCGGTGGCCGGGTTGTTCTGCAGCACAGCCATCTTCTTGGCAACAGTGCTCCACGAGGCGTCGATGAGCACGATGAAGTCGGGATCGGCCGCAACGACCGACTCCCAGTTGTAGGGCGCCCACGTGGCATCCACGTTCGCGGCGATGTTTTTCAGGCCCGCGGTTTGCATGACGAGTTCGGGAGCCCCGATGCCCGCGCCGGCATACGGGGTGTCGGAGCCGGATGAATACCAGAAGGCGGTGCGGCCCTGGCCGTCGGGCTTGATCGCCTTGAGGGCTGCCTTCTGCGAGCTAAGCAGCGTGCTCGGGTCGACGCGGAAGATCGAGGCGACCTGGGTGATGTCGCCGAAGATGTTGTCGAATGTCAGCTTTTTCGGCTGGTCGTGGGTCTGGCAGGCCGAGGGCGACACATAGGTCTCCACGCCGAGACCGGCGAGTTCGTCGCGGGCGCCGGCGGCGTCGGGAGTGAAGGCCGACTCCCATCCGGAGTAGATCAGGTCGGGCTGCTTCCCAAGAACTACCTCTTCGCTCGGCACCTTGTCGGCGATGGAGGGGAGGTTCGCGGCATCCGAAGCCCATTCGTCGGGGACGGGGCCATCTTGGTAGGCGGTGCCGACGATGCGATTGCCGAGGCCAAGCGCGAGAAGCATCTCGGTGGAGGTCGACTTGATTGTCACTACCCGTTTGGGCGCCGCGGCGAAGGTGACCGCGGTGCCGCAGTTCTTCACGGTGACCGGATTCGCCGGGTCGATCGTGGCGGACGGTGCGGCGGAGGGCCTGGCGGCGGGCGCCGCGATCGTGCACCCGGCGAGGGTGAAGGCGAGTGCAGAGATGACGAGCGCGGGCAGCATCCGGTCTAAACGGTTCACGAGAAGGCTCCATTGGGCAGAGTCGGTTACAGGTCTGAGACCTGCCGCCCCAGCCGGGAAGCGACGAACCACGCCATACGCGGCGCACGGGTCTTGCTGCCCAAAAGTATATCCGCGCCTATGCGCGGGATGCCGCGGCCAGGGCGCCCGCAATCGACTCCATGTCTGTGCGCACGAGGCCAACCGTCACCCGCACATGAGGCGCTACGTCAGACTGGGCGCCCGCCCGAACCGCGGTGAGCGTTCCGCCCGACGGCGCCAACGTGAATGGCGTGCCCGGCGCAACCCTGATGCCCGCCGAGGCCAGCTGCACTATGGCGGCGCGTTCGTTGGCAACCGGCAGCCAGGCGTTGAGCCCATCGCCCACGGGTATCGAGACCCCCTCGGCTGCCATGGCGATGGAGAATGAACGCTGGCGTTCGGTGTAGGCGGCCCGCGCCGCCGCGACGACTGCGACAGACGCCGGATCAGTGAGCAGGTCGTAGAGAACGGCTTGCGTCATCCGCGAGGTCCAGCCCGGCCCCAGCAGACGATGGGCAACTATCCTGTCGACGAGCGCACGCGGGCCGCCGAGGGCGCCAATCCGCAGATCCGGTCCATGCGTTTTGGAGAAGCTGCGCACGTGCAGCACGCGGTCGGGGAGCCAGCGCGCGAGGCTCACGTCCGAGGCATCCGCTATCGCTCCAGAGTGATCGTCTTCGAGCACTATCGTGCGCTCGGCGTGGCGATTGCGGGCAAGGATTGCGGCAAGCTGCTCGGCACGCGCGGCGCTCATCGAGATTCCTGTCGGGTTGTGGGCCCGCGGCTGCAACAGGATTAGCGCTGGCCGACTGGCCAGTGCCGCAGCGAAGTCGTCGGGCCGCATGCCCTGCTCGTCAAGGTCAACCCCGATCGGTTCGAGGCAGTAGTGCTCGATGAGATCCATGAAGGGTGGGAACGTCGGGTTCTCGACTATCACCCGGTCGCCGAATCGAACCAACCTGGCGAGGGTGCGGTCGATCGCATCAAGTGCGCCGTTTGTGACAGTTATCGATTCGACCGCTGATGGCCAGGTGTCGCGAAGCAGGTCGTGCAGCTCGGGAATGTCGGGTTTGTCGAGATAGCTTGTCGGCTGCGTGCTGGCGGTACCAGCGTGCCTGGCGATGCGGGCCATTGCGGGCCGCAGGTCTGGCAGGAGCTCGGGGTCGGGTGTTCCCCGCGACAGGTCGAGCCGTGCCGACAGCGGATCGTCGAGGCTGCGGTAGCGCAGCGGCAACCATTCGCGCGGCGCGGAGCGAATAACGCTTCCGCTGCGCCCGCGGCTAACGATCAGGCCGGCCCCCGACAGGGTTTGCCACGCGTGGCTGACCGTCGCCGGGCTTACCCCGAGCTCGGCCGCGAGCACCCGAACAGTGGGCAACCTGTCACCGGGGGCGAGGTCGCCGCTGGTGATCAGTCGGGCGATTCCGGCGGCGATTCCGCGCGGCGTGGGCTCGTCGATGGCGAGGGCGACGGAGGTGGCGATGGCGATGGCGATGGAGGTGCGGCCGTCCGGGGTCGGCAATACCGATCTTGCCTTTGTGGATGTCCGGGCTACCGATGTCAACTCAACCCCCGTAGATTTACGCCACCGTCACAGCGCGTAACGTTCGAGAAATGTTTACGCCTGAGAATAACAAAAGCGGCACCGAGGGAGACATGATGACTGTTGTTCGAGCGGCGATCACCCAGACCACCTGGACCGGCGACAAAGCGTCGATGCTCGACAAACACGAGCAGTTTGCCCGGGATGCCGCGAAGGATGGCGCGCAGGTCATCTGCTTCCAGGAGCTGTTCTACGGCCCCTACTTCGGCATCACCGAAGACAAGAAGTATTACCGCTACGCGGAACCCGCCGACGGGCCGATCGTGCAGCGCTTCGCGGCGCTTGCCAAAGAGCTGAAGATGGTGATGATCCTGCCCATCTACGAGGAAGACATCACCGGGGTGTACTACAACACGGCGGTGGTCGTCGATAACGACGGCACGATCCTCGGCAAGTACCGCAAGCACCACATCCCGCACCTCGACAGGTTCTGGGAGAAGTTCTACTTCCGCCCCGGCAACCTCGGCTACCCGGTGTTCGACACCGCGGTCGGCAAGATCGGCGTCTACATCTGCTACGACCGGCATTTTCCCGAGGGATGGCGCGAGCTCGGCCTGGGCGGCGCGCACATGGTCTTCAACCCGAACGCCACCAAGCCCGGCCTGTCGAACCGCCTCTGGGAGGTTGAGGGCCCCGCTGCCGCGGTCGCCAACGGATATTTCGTGCTCCAGCCCAACCGCGTCGGCAAGGAAGACAATGAATACGGCGAGCTGGCTGTCGACTTCTACGGCACAAGCCAGGTAATCGACCCGCGCGGCAACTTCGTGGGGGAGCGCGGATCGGGCACGTCGGAAGAGATCGTCATTCGCGACCTCGAGCTCGACATGGTGCAGGAGATGCGTGACGACTGGCAGTTCTATCGTGACCGTCGCCCGGATTCCTACACGCTGATCGCGAAGCCGTAACGCGGGTTGAGTCGCGCCCAGCGAGTATCGAAACCAGGAGCCACACCATGACAACGACATTTATCAGCGGCGGCACTGTCGTCTCGGCCACCGGCCGCACCCAGGCCGATGTGCTCATCGACGGCGAGAAGATCGTCGCGCTGATCGCTCCAGGGGCCACTCCACTCGGCACGATCAACGCCGACACGGTGATCGATGCGACAGGCAAATACGTCATTCCGGGCGGCATCGACGCGCACACACATTTCGAGCTGCCGTTCGGGGGCACCGAGGCATCCGACACCTTCGAAACCGGAACGCGGGCCGCCGCCTGGGGCGGAACCACAACTGTGATCGACTTCGCGGTGCAGACCACGGGCACGAAGATCCAGGATGGCCTGGCGACCTGGCACGCGAAGGCGGCGGGCAACTGCGCAATCGACTACGGCTTCCACCAGATCATGGGCGGTGTCGACGAGGATTCGCTGAAGGCGATGGCAGGGTTCGTCGACGAGGGCATCACGAGCTACAAGATGTTCATGGCCTATCCGGGTGTCTTCTACTCAAATGACGGCCAGATACTGCGTGCGATGCAAACTGCCGCAGACATCGGCCTGCTCACGATGATGCACGCCGAGAACGGCCCCGCGATCGACGTGCTCGCCGAGCAGCTGGTGGCCGCTGGCAAGAACACGCCGTACTACCACGGCATCGCCCGCGCCTGGCAGATGGAGGAGGAGGCCACGCACCGCGCGATCATGCTCGCCAACCTCACCGGCGCGCCGCTTTACGTCGTGCACGTGAGCGCGAAGCAGGCCGTCGAGCAGCTGGCCTGGGCCCGCGACAAGGGGCAGAACGTGTTCGGGGAGACCTGCCCGCAGTACCTGTACCTGTCGCTGGAAGACCAGCTCGGGGCATCCAGTGCGGAATGGGGCGAATTCGAGGGCGCCAAGTGGGTGTGTTCGACTCCGCTGCGTTCCCGCGAGGAGGGTCACCAAGACCACATGTGGCAGGCGCTGCGCACGAACGACCTGCAGATGGTGTCGACCGACCACTGCCCGTTCTGCATGAAGGGCCAGAAGGATCTCGGCATCGACGACTTCCGCAAGATTCCGAATGGAATTGGCTCGATTGAGCATCGAATGGACCTGATGTACCAGGGCGTCGTCACGGGCGAGCTCACCCTCGAGCGCTGGGTCGAACTGACCAGCACCACACCCGCACGCATGTTCGGCATGTACGGCCAGAAGGGTGTCATCGCCCCCGGAGCAGACGGGGATGTCGTGGTCTACGACCCCAACGGCCACACCACGATCTCGAAAGATACCCACCACATGAACATGGACCATTCGGCCTGGGAAGGCTTCGAGATCGACGGCCACGTCGACACGGTTGTCTCCCGGGGCAAGGTAATAATCAACGGCAACACCTATCTCGGCGCCAAAGGCGACGGCAGGTTCATCAAGCGTGGGCTCTCGCAGTACCTGATTTGAGCGCAGGTTTCGACACCGCCTGACGGCCCACTCACCCGGCGAAACCAAGAAAGCAGTCACATGGAATTCGGCGCAGTACTCCAGACAAACCCTCCGGCCTCTCGGACGGTTCATCTCGCCAAGTTGGCGGAACAGCACGGCTTCGACTACGTGTGGACGTTCGATTCGCACCTGCTGTGGCAGGAGCCGTACGTGATCTACAGCGCGATCCTTGCGGCGACGAATCGCGTGATTGTGGGCCCGATGGTGACCAACCCGGCGACTCGGGATTGGACTGTCACGGCATCCGTATTCGCGACGCTGAACGAGATGTACGGCAACCGCACGATAATCGGCATCGGGCGCGGTGACTCGGCGGTGCGGGTGACCAACGGGGCGCCAACCACGCTGAAGACGCTGCGCGAGTCGATCCACGTCATCCGCGAGCTCGCCAACTCACGGCCTGTCGAATACAACGGCGCGCAACTGCAGTTCCCATGGTCGAAGGGCTCAAAAGTGGAGGTCTGGGTCGCCGCCTACGGCCCGCTCGCCCTGAAGCTGACGGGAGAGGTGGGTGACGGATTCATCCTGCAGCTTGCCGACCTCGACATCGCCGAGTGGATGATCAAGACAGTCCGCAGCGCGGCCGAGGCTGCTGGCCGCGATCCGATGTCGATCAAGTTCTGCGTTGCGGCACCGATGTACATCGGGCACGACACTCCCGAGTCGATTGCACACATGCGCGATCAGACCCGCTGGTTCGGCGGCATGGTCGGCAACCACGTCGCCGACATCGTGGCCAAGTATGGCGATGGCGGCTCCGTGCCGAAGGCGCTCACCGACTACATCAAGGCCCGCGAAGGCTACGACTACAACTCGCACGGCCTGGCCGGCAACGACCACGTCGACTTCGTGCCCGACGACATCGTCGACAGGTTCTGCGTGCTCGGCACCGCCGAACAGCACATCGAGAAACTCAAAGCCCTCAAAGAGCTGGGCGTTGACCAGTTCGCCGGATACCTGCAGCACGACAACAAGGAGGAGACGTTGCGCGTCTACGGCGAAACAGTCATGCCGGCCCTCCGCGAGCACGTCGTGGCGAAGAGCTAGACCGGAGGACACACTATGACCAACGAGCACCAGCCGAACGAGCACCAGCCGAACGAGCACCACGCCAGCGCGCACCAGCCTGATCACTCCGCCGACGGCGCTGCAGACCAGCACCCGATCGACCACGCTGCCGGTCAGCTCGCCTACGACCTTGACCGCGCGCACGTCTTCCACTCCTGGTCGGCGCAGGGCGCGCTCAATCCGCTGGTGATCGCCGGGGGAGCCGGCTCCGAAGTCTGGGACTTCGATGGCAAGACCTACCTCGATTTCTCGAGCCAGCTCGTCAACGTGAACATCGGCCACCAGCATCCGAAGGTCATCGCCGCGATCAAAGAGCAGGCCGACACCCTGGCAACAATCGCACCCGCGACGGCAAACCTCGCCCGCGGCGAAGCGGCCAAACGAATCCTCGGCAAGGCAGGCGCGCACTTCAACAAGGTCTTCTTCACCAATGGCGGTGCCGACGCCAACGAGAATGCGATCCGGATGGCGCGGCTCACCACCGGGCGCGACAAAGTGCTCTCAGGCTACCGCTCGTACCACGGCAACACGGGGGCCGCGATCGTCGCGACCGGCGACTGGCGTCGCGTGCCCAACGAGTATTCGCGCGGCCACGCGCACTTCTTCACCCCGTTCCTCTACCGCACCGAGTTCTGGGCCTCGACGCCCGAGCAGGAGACCGAGCGCGCGCTGCAGCACCTCGAGCACGTGATCCTCGGCGAGGGCGCAAACTCGATCGCGGCGATCCTGCTCGAGACTGTGCCCGGTACCGCTGGGGTGCTCGTGCCACCGCCTGGCTACCTGCCCGGTGTGCGTGCGCTGTGCGACAAGTACGGAATAGTGCTGATCTTCGATGAGGTGATGTGCGGTTTCGGTCGCACCGGAGAATGGTTCGCCTGGCAGGGGCTCGGCGACAACGGCGGGCCGGTCGTACCCGACCTCATCAGCTTCGCGAAGGGCGTCAACTCGGGCTACGTACCGGCTGGAGGTGTCATCATCTCCGAGTCGATCGCGAACGCATTCGACACGCAGGTGTACCCGGGCGGGCTCACCTACTCGGGCCACCCGCTCGCGATGGCCTCGATCGTGGCGGCGCTTGACGCGATGGAGTCCGAGGGCATCGTCGACAACGCCAAGGCGATCGGTCGCGACCACCTCGGGCCCGGGCTCGCGGAGT
>JBDUDZ010000030.1:0-14470 GCA_040002635.1 Rhodoglobus sp. | reverse complement strand
TGTTCAGCCACCTCGCCAACATCGGCGACGTGCGCAGCCTCATCATCCACCCGGCATCGACCACCCACTCGCAGCTGACTCCCGAGCAGCAGCTCACGACCGGTGTGACCCCGGGTCTCGTGCGCTTGTCGGTCGGAATCGAGAACATTGCTGACCTCAAGGCCGACCTGCAGGCAGGTTTTGATGCCGCGCGGAAGGTTTCGGCAGCATCGGCGGCCAACGCCTAGGTTGACCACCGGGAACCCCCTCGCCGTAATAATGGCGAGGGGGTTCCGTTTTTTTCGCAATACTTGACACGACATGGACTGGCAAACACCCGAGGACACGGTTCCATCGGCTTTCATCACCGAGGCGAATGCCCGGGATGTGATCGGCAAGCCTCCGGCAAGTGGCGCTTGGCGCGAGGGTGACCCTGCTGGCAATCGCCAATTCCTTTCCCTCGGGGCCTTCGTTCTCGAGCGGGGGGGCGAGTTGCCGAGTGTCCACGTTGCGTATGAAACGTTCGGCACGCTGAACGCAACCGCCTCGAATGCGATTCTCATCGTGCACGCGCTCACAGGTGACAGCCACGTCTCGGGGGGGCCCGGCAGCGGGCATCCGACAGCAGGCTGGTGGTCGGGATTGGTGGGGCCCGGCAAGGCGATCGATACCGATACCTGGTTCGTCGTCGCCCCGAACATGCTTGGCGGATGCCAGGGCACTACCGGCCCGGCGTCGACGGCACCGGACGGCGGCGAATGGGGTTCCCGCTTCCCGTTCGTGACGATCCGCGATCAGGTCGCCGTGCAGCTTTCCCTTACTGACGCGCTGGGAATCGACAGGTGGGCCGCGGTTGTTGGCGGGTCGATGGGCGGAATGCAATCGCTCGAGTGGGCGATCAGCTACCCCGACCGCCTTGAGCGGGTGGCCGTGCTAGCCGCCCCTGCGCAGTCGAGCGCAGACGGGATCGCGACCAACTCGGTGCAGCTGGAGGCAATCCGCATGGATCCAGCTTTCGCGGGGGGCGACTACTACGACGCTGCCGACGGCGATGGCCCACACCGTGGCCTTGCTCTCGCGCGCCGGATGGCTTTGCTCAACTACCGCTCTCCCACCGAGCTCAACGATCGTTTCGAACGTAGCTGGCAGAGCGGGCTGAGCCCCCTCGGCGACGGCGGCCGCTTCGCGGTGGAGAGCTACCTCGACTACCACGGCAACAAATTCACCCGGCGCTTCGATGCCAACAGCTACCTCACTCTCGTGCAGGCGATGAACTCGCACGATGTCGGCCGCGGGCGTGGCGGCACTGTCGCCGCACTATCTCGGGTCACAGCGAAAGCCCTGATTCTCGGCATCGACACCGACAGGCTTTTCCCCGTGGCTGAGCAACGCATAGTTGCGGCCCACGCCCCCGGCAACATCGACGGCACCCTGCCGCACATCATCTCTTCCCCGTTTGGCCACGACGGATTCCTCATCGAAGATCGGTTGGTCGGCGCGCAAATCCTGCGCCTTCTCGCGACCTAAACGACATCCGCCAAGAGCCTCTGCATGAGTCTTTGGCGACGGTTTCGCAGGAATCGCGGCGAGGGAGCGGGACGCGACCCCCCGTCGCGTCCCCATCGATCCCCCAGTGCCCGTGGCCGGCTCGGCACGGCGTTTGTGGCGTGACACGCGCGCCCCTCTGTGGTTTTCGACTGTATCGGGCCACTTCGGGCCTGCGCCTGCGGTGGTGCACCCCCAGTTATGGGGCCTGATGTGACACGATTGCAACCAAATGGACCTCATAGCAAAAGAGCGCGACCGGCTGCTCCAGCGCACGGCCCAGGTTTACGGGCTGAGTTTTACTGTTGTCTCGCTGGTGTGCCTGAGCATCCCAGGTGCCGTCGACCGCTTTACCTACTTCTTGTGCATTCCGTTGTACATCGCGATCATCATCTCGCAATACCGGGTGGGGGCCAGCCGATCGCTGGTGTGGGTGGCACTCCAGGTGGTCGCAGCACTTGGCGTTGTCGTGCTCGTGACTGTGGTCAGTGTCGGCGGCCCTGGCAGCGCGGGGGTGTCAGCCATCGGCCAACTGGCGGCGGGATCAACGGCATCAGTTGCCGTCATGCTCACCACCACCCCTATTCGACGCGTGGTGCTGGCTGTCGCATTTGTCGCAGTTGGAGCCACAACGAGCCTGCTTATCGCCGAAAAGGCCAGCCCACTGTCTCCGTTCCAGCCTGCGTTGCGCACGGTCGCGCTCGTCGTGCTCGGCTGGACCCTCTCGACGATCGTGGGGTTCTGGATCAGCGCGGGGGTGCCACAGGCGGCCCGAAGGATCGCGAGCATTGGACGCGCCCACCGCGCGGAACGCCAGGCAAGTGAGACCGAAGCCCAACGCCGCCAGGGTGCGCGCTTACTACATGACACGGTCCTTGCCACCCTCACCTTGCTTGCTCACTCCGGCGTGGGCGTCGCACCCGAGGCTCTTCGCCAACAGGCCGGCGATGATGCGCGGCTGCTTCGTCAGCTTCGACTCGGTGCCACGCCGACGCCGCAGTCGTCTGGCGACTACAACCTCGAGAGCAACGACGAAACAGTGCTCGGCACCACACTCGAGTCGGTGAAACAGCGCTTCGGTCGGATGGGCCTGGAAGTGAGCTGGCACGGAACCGGGCAGGTTCTGCTGCCGAGCCACGTTCTCGACGCGTTCCTGCTCGCCCTTGCCGAATGCCTGGAGAACGTCCGTCGACACTCTGGTGTCACCGAGGCGCACGTGACGATCACTGATGACGAGAAGATGGTCCGCGCAATGGTCACTGACGCAGGAGTGGGCTTCATCCTCGACGACGTTGACTCGGCGCGACTCGGATTCAAAGAGTCTGTCGTAGCCCGACTCAAGGAGGTCGACGGCAAGGCGCGACTGTTCTCGTCGCCGGGATCCGGCACGACAGTGGTGCTCGAGGTGCCAAAGTGAGCTCGTTACCCGACGAAAACACCCTCGGGGTAATCCTCGGGCGAGGCAAACGGCGAGAAGCGGATGCCACGCAACGCGTCATCCGCGCTGTGACGCCGCGCCGCGCGAGCCTTGGTACTGGGTTCATCGGGATCGGCGCGGCTGTCGTTGTCGGATTGCGCGCCATCTATGGGTTTGGCTGGTTCATCAGCCTGTGGCGCACCTATCCCGACCCGGTGCCCGCGCTCATCGCCTGGATATTGCTCGCGGTGGTGTTGATCGCAACGTTCATCATCGCGAGGGTCCATGGTGAGCGACTTCCCAACTGGGCATTCGCAATTTTCGTGTCGGGGCTCGCGGTCGCGGTAGTGCTCGATCTCTACGCGATCTGGCCGCTTCACGACATCGGTCGTAGTGCGACGGCTGCCGTCGCCGCGGGCACGGGCCTCGTGATCGCCGTCACCTTGCGGCGCACGCGTGACATTCTCATCTCCGCCACGATTCTGGGGCTCGGCCTCGGCGTTGCGATGGTGGTGAACACCCGGGCGAATGTCGACGACTTCGCACCGCAGGTCACTACCCTCGCCTTCGTCGTGCTGCCCGCCGTCATCAGTGTCGTGATCGTCAACGGATTCCGCCGCCTTGTGCAAATCGAATTGGATCGGGTGCTCGTGCAAAGCACTGTCTCGGCGCCCCGCTTCGCCGTCGGGATGATGGCTTCGGAAGAACTCGCGCGCCTCGATCTCGCGGCCGAGGAACTCCTCGATTCCGTGGCGACGGGCAAGACCAGGCTACCTCTCGAACCGAAGACTGCATCTCTTGCAGCGTCGCTTGCTACCGAACTGCGCCTGCACCTGATCGAGGGCCGGCGCGAAACCTGGTTGTACCACGCAATCACCGAGTCTGACCTGCTCGGGAAGGCAGTTACACTCACCGACAAGGCCAGCCTCGCAGGGCTTCTCGACCCACAGCAGCGCGATGGACTGCTCTCCGCAGCCTGGTTACTGTTGAGCGACACCATCAGGCGCGGTGTGAGCCGCACAGTCGCTATCGAGGTGGGCCCGGCCATGGGGTCTGTCGAGACGTCGGGCGGGCGCAAGATCACGATTCCGATAGTCATTACGACAGTGGGAGTACCCCGAAATCGTGTCGACCCGGCTACGTGGGAAGCGATTCGACGGGTGGGGCAGTACAGTGACTCCACCCAGAACTCGAGCCTGCGGGTCGACATCCAGTGCCTGGTCGACAACCCGGCCGACCAGTGATTAATCAGCAAGGGAACACACAGTGACTGACGCAGACCGCATCCGCCTAGCGCTTGTCGATGACCACAGGATGCTCCTCGGAGCGCTCACCGAGTGGATCCGCAGCGCAGCCCCCGATATCGACATGGTCGCAGCTGTGCCCACCTGGCCCGAGCTCATCACCCACCCGGAGTTCCCTGTCGATGTGGTGCTGCTCGATCTCGACCTCAAAGACAACATCCCGATCTCACTGAAGATCAACACGCTGAAGACCACGGGCGTCAAGGTCGTACTGATGAGCACGTACTCTGAGCCCAATGTGGTGCGCGAGGCGTTGGCATCGGGCGCTCTCGGTTACCTCGTCAAGAGCGAGGATGCTGGCATGATCGTTGAGGCGATTCGCGCCGCCGCGAAGGGCGAATCCTTCGTCTCCGCCGAGCTGGATCTTGCCCTCAACGCGGGCGACATCGGCGGCTCCCCCAAACTCAGCGCCCAGGAGCGCCGCGTCATGGCCCTCTATGGCGGCGGCGAGCCGGTGAAGGCCGTCGCCTTCCAGCTGTCGATCTCCGAGGAGACCGCGAAGAGCTACCTCAAGCGCATCCGCGAAAAGTACCGCGTTGCCGGGTTCGACGTGGGGACCAAGGTCGCGCTACGCAAGCGAGCGATCGAAGACGGCATCCTCGTCGAGTCGGACACGTTCCGCCCCTTCTGAACGCCGGGTGTTTCGGCGCTGCAGCACCGCGCTAGTGATGGCCAGGCCGACCCCTGGTACGCAGAGCAGCAACCCGACCCAGGTCGGCGCGAGATATCCGAGACCAGCGGCGATTGTCAGGCCGCCTAGATAAGCGCCGAGGCTGTTGCCGATGTTGAGCGCGGAGTGGTTGATAGCCGCAGCTAGTGACTGGCTGTCGCCCGCGACGTCCATGAGGCGGGTCTGGATTGCCGGTGAGAGCGCGGATGCCGCACCACAGACCAAGAATACGAAGACGAAGAGCCCCACCGGCCATTGGGCAGTCAGAGCGAAGCCGGTGAGCGCAATCGCGAAAACCCCGAAGCAGGCGAACAGGGTGCCGAGCACGTGATGGTCGGCCGCGCGGCCGCCCACGATATTGCCGATAGTCATGCCGATGCCGGCAGCGACGAGCACCAGCGGCACGAGGCTCGCGTTGAGTCCGGTAACTATCGTGGCGACGGGTGAGATGAATGTGTAGACGGCGAAAAGGCCGCCAAAGCCAAGCGAGCCCACCAACAGGGTGAGCCACACCTGCGGGCGCTGGAAGACAGCCAGTTCACGGCGCATGGTCGCCCGCGGGTCTCCAGGCTGCAGCGGCACAACGAGCAGGATCGCCGCGAACGAGAGCGCGAACACGGCAGCAACGGCGAGGTACGCGACGCGCCAGCCGGCCTGCTGGCCTAGAAAGGTGATAGCTGGCACGCCGACTACATTGGCGATAGTCAGACCCGAAAGAACGAAGGCAACCCCGCGACCGCGCTTGCCCGGCCCCATGAGCGACGCCGCGACGAGCGCCGCAATGCCGAAGTAGGCGCCGTGGGGAAGTGCGGCGACGAACCGCGCGACGAGAACGAGCCCGAAAGCCGGCAGCACGGCCGAGGCGACAGTGCCGAAAATGAAAACTCCGACACAGGCGAGTAGCAGTTGCTTTCGCGGGAAGCGCGCGGCGAGCGCGGCGATGGTCGGAGCTCCAACCACCACTCCCAGCGCATAGGCGGAGACGAGCCAGCCCGCCTGAGCGTTCGCTTTCGGGTGCGAAACCGCCCAGAGGTTGGGCAGAAGGTCGGCAGCCAGGTTGGGCAGGAGGCCCATGGCGACGAACTCAGTTAATCCGATGCCGAAACCGCCAAGGGCAAGGGCAAGAAGCGCGAGTCGAGTGCGCGCCGGCGAGAGCGTATCCATGGTGGCCAATCGAGTGTGGTGGGTCATCGCTCGCCCTCGAGCCATATTAAGTCTACGACCGACTCAGCGGGCATCAGCTCGACAATCGCTCGGATCAACGTGCGGTCGAGTGCGACTCAATAGCTCCGCACGGATTCTGCTCGAAGCGGCCAGACCGATAGCGACCCCGGCTCATCGCTCGTTGCTACGTCGGCAAGTGGAGAACGAATGACGGCGTGGACTGCCCAGCCCAGAAGCACAAACTCCAGCACATTGCGCACAGTCAACGCAGACACCAGCAGCGGGTTAAGCGCCAGCAACCAATCGTAGAGATACGGATAAATGACCTGGGTCAGTGCCGCAATCACAAGCCCAAGAATCGCCGGAGTGCGGAACGAGCGCCCGTGCCCCGCAACTCGGGTAACAATGCCGAGCACGATCGGCACCGCGAGCCAGGCGATGTACTGCGGAGAACCCACCTTGTTGAAGGCAAGGAAAGCCGTGGTGAGTGCAAGGGCGAGGGGCGGAAACAGGTCGCCGGAAACTGCGCCCGCGCGCTGGGCACGGATTCCCAGGAATGCGATGGCGAATACCGCGAGTGCCAGAAGTGGAGTGGTCAACGCGATAGCAACCACGTCGCCGGGCCCGCGCACGCCATACGACAGGATCGACTGGTCGTAGTAAATTCCGGCTCCCGGCAAACCCGCCAGGGCCTCCCAAACGAAGAAGCTGCCCACGGGCGACTCGGGTTGCAGACCGCGCCCGGTCTGCTGGGTGATGAAACTGAAAACGTTCGAGCCGCTGCCGAGGGCTACCGCAACGGCGACTATCGCGATCGACGAGGCGATCGCGGTCGTTGCGATTCGCCAACGATCCTTCAGCGCGATGATCGCGGCGAGCAGGAGCGCCGCTGGCCAGACTTTGATCCAGGTCGCGAGAGTGATGAGTAACGCGGCCACCTTCGGCCGGCGAGCAACGAGGATGACGCCGACCAGCGCCAGGGGCACGCTAACGGAGTCGATTCGGCCGAGCGCGATTGGCCCGAGCAGCACGAGGAAGCCGATCCACCACCATGCGACGCCAACGCGCTCGCGGGAACGCCCCCATCCGGTGAGAAAGCCGAAGGCCACGGCATTGAGCAGCATGACCATCGATAGCCAGGTGGAACCGTACTGGTCGGGCCCAAACACTGCGGCGCCGAGCATGGGCACCAATGCGACTATCGGATAGACCCAAACGCTGTCGATGCCCACCCAAAAATGGGCTACAAGAGCCTGGTCGGTCCAGAACTTGTAGACGTAGGTAACGTCTCCGAACGGCAACCCGGGTGCGTACAGGTTAAGCAGCCCGAGCCAGAGGTGAACAAGGACAAACGCCGCCCAGACTGTGATCGGACTACGCACGATCGCGAAGAGGATAGCGCTGGCGCCGGGTTGGGGCGGCCGGACATCCGTCATGAGGAAAGAGTATCCCGGTAATAATCCGCCTCGGCCGCAAAGCGCCACAGACAGTGCACGATGCTCGAAACACACAGCACACGTGAAGGAGAACCGATGTCTCGCACCCGCGTCACCGGCTGACTAGCGGCCACACTCTATTGCTCCAGCCCCCCGAGCAACGCCCCGATCGTGGCGGGAATCGCGTCGATAAGGGCGAGGATGGTGAACGGACCGCCGGATCCCGCACGCTGGGCCGCGAGCCCGTGCAACACCGACGCAGTGGCCGCCAGCTGCGCGAGCAGCGTCTCGTCGGAGCGCAGGGCGGCAGCGTGGGTCGCGACAAGCGCGCCGAGGATGCCGCCGAGCGCATCCCCGGCTCCTGCCGTTGCCAGCCAGCTTGACGCGCTGCTCGCCGCGAGCGATACCCCGAGGCCAGCGACGTAGGTGGTGTGTCCCTTGAGCAGCACCGTGACCCCGAGGTCGTCGGCAGCTTTGCGGGCCCAGGTTGCCGGGTCGCCGGCAATGTCTGATTCGGACACGGAGAGCACCCGTGCGAGCTCGCGGAAGTGTGGCGTGATCACCACTGGGCCGCTTGCGCGAGCGTGCAGGTCGAGCGCCCCGCCGTCGAGAACTGTCGGCAAACCCTCGTCCATCGCCTCGTGCATGCGCTTAAGCGCAGCGGCATCGCGCCGAGTGTGATCCATGCCAGAGCCGAGAAGCCAGGCCTGCACGCGCCCATCGGTGGTGACCGCCTCCGGCCTGCGTTGCAGCACAAGGTCGGACGGGCGTGCGGGGCCGAGGTAGCGCACCATCCCCACCCCGGTGTGCAGTGCCGCGTCGACTCCGAGCACCGCAGCGCCCGGGTACTGATCGGATCCGGTGATCACACCCAGCACCCCTCGCGAGTACTTGTCGTCGGCCGCCGACGGCACCGCGATGTGCTCTGCGGCGTCGGTGGCTGTCCACTCGAGATAGTCGATAGGTTCGGTGGCGCTCATGTCACTCACGATAGTTTGGGCGGGTGAGTATCACCATCGCCGATCGAGTCGTAGTTTTCGATTACGGGGAGGTGATCTCGCACTCCCCCAGCGAGGCGGATCGCGCCGCGTTGCTGGAGATTTCCGGATGCGAACCGGGCCCGTTTTGGGACGCCTACTGGAAGCATCGCGACGGACTCGACCAGGGCACCGTGAGCATCCCGCAATACTGGGCGCTCGTGGCGGCCGACCTCGGCACGTCATGGCGCGCTTCGACAGTGCACCAGCTCTGGGTCGCCGACTTCCGCAGCTGGTGGAGCGTGGAACCGGAAACCCTCGACCTGATCGAGGAGCTGCACCTCGGTGGCACCCGGCTGGCCATCCTCTCTAATGCGGGCTTCGACTTCTCCAGCCCGTTCCGTCGCTCCCCCATGGCCTCGTTCTTCGAGCGGGTGTTCGTGAGCGCCGAGATGGATTCGATCAAACCCGACCCCGCCATCTACTCGGAAGTGGCGGCTGAGCTCGGCATCCCGCTGCACCACATGGTGTTCATCGACAACAAGTCGGTGAACACGGATGCCGCGGCCGCACTCGGCGTCACCACCCACCACTTCACCGGCGTAGAAGGTCTCGACGCCTTCCTGCGTTCCCTCTCGGTATGAGCATCCTCTTCAGCCCGATCACCCTGCGAAACACCGAGATAAGGAACCGTCTTTGGGCGGCCCCCATGTGCCAGTACTCGGTGGAGCTGGAGGATGGCGTGCCGACGGACTGGCATCTCGTGCACCTGGGTTCACTGGCTCGCGGGGGCGCGGGACTCGTATTGACTGAGGCGACAGCGGTCTCGCCCGAGGGTCGCATTTCACCCCAAGACACGGGAATCTGGAACGACGA
The DNA here is from genome assembly GCA_040002635.1 of Rhodoglobus sp. GTDB lineage: Bacteria > Actinomycetota > Actinomycetes > Actinomycetales > Microbacteriaceae > Rhodoglobus. Next base: position 5,102 of record JBDUDZ010000030.1, on the reverse strand, counting down.
GCAGCAGTCGGCATGGTCGCGCATCACCGCGTTCGTGCGAAGCCAGGGTGCGGTGCCCGCAATCCAGCTCGCACACGCGGGCCGCAAGGCTTCGACTTTCCGACCATGGGCAGACGATCACGGCACGATTGCGGTCGACCAGGGCGGATGGGTGCCGGTCGCGCCATCCGCCATCGCCTTCGAGGGCTATGGGATGCCGCGAGCCCTCGACCGCGCCGAACTCCCCGGTATCGTGTCTGACTTCGCCGCTGCCGCCCGTCGCTCGATTGCCGCAGGATTCGGCGCGCTCGAGATCCACGCGGCCCACGGATACCTCCTGCACCAGTTCCTCTCGCCGCTGTCGAACCGGCGCGACGACGAATACGGCGGCAGTCTCGAAAACCGCGCGCGGCTGCTTGTGGAGATCGTCCGTGCGATCCGCGCGGAGTCAGGTGAGATCCCGGTGATCGTGCGCTTCTCTGCTACCGACTGGGCTGAGGGCGGCTGGAACGAGGAGGAAACCGCAATCGTGGCGGGCTGGGCGGCCGAGGCCGGTGCCGACTTCTTCGATGTGTCGTCTGCCGGCCTTGTCGCACACCAGGCGCTGAGCGTGGGCCCGGGCTACCAGGTTCCGTTCGCCGAACACCTGCGCGCCGCGGCCGGCGTTCGAGCGGGCACAGTCGGGCTCATTACCGACGCCCGGCAGGCCGAGCAGATCCTTGCCGACGGCCAGGCCGACGTGATCCTGATGGCGCGCGAGTTGTTGCGCGACCCGCACTTCCCGCTGCGTGCCGCGCATGAATTGGGCGACGATCTCAGCTACTGGCCGTCGCAATACCTGAGGGCGCGCTTGAGCTAGAAGAATTGCGCCAGCGTTTCCGCGAGGCCAGCGCCGAGGAGCCAGCCACCGAGGCTGCGCTACCTAGGGGCGTCGCCGCGTCGCATCCTGCACTTCGCCAACGAGCTCCTCGATGATGTCTTCGAGGAACAGCACACCCTGTGTCGCGCCGCTCTCATCGAAAGCGCGCGCGACGTGCACACCCGAGCGACGCATTGTCGCAAGGGCATCTTCAAGGTCGGTGTCGCGGAAGATCGAGATCAGCTGGCGAATGCGCTTGGGCGGCACGGGTTCGTCGAACTCGTCGTTATCGTCGAGGTCGATGACGTCTTTCAGGTGCAGGTAGCCGCTGGGCTCTCCTCCCTCGTCGACCAGGATGTAACGCGAGAACCCGCGCTGCGCCACTGCACGCTCAACGTCGGCAGGGGTCGCGTCTTCGGGCAGCGTGACGAGATCGGCCATGCCGACGGCGACATCCCGCACCTTCTTCGAGGTGAACTCGAATGCCGCGTTGAGCGTGCCTCCGGCATCGGTGAGCAAACCTTCGCGGGTAGAGTGCGCGACGATCGTGGCGACCTCGTCGAGCGTGAAGACGCTGTTCGCCTCATCTTTCGGGGTTACTCGGAACAGCTTCAGCACTGCCCTCGTCAGACCGTTAAGCGCGTAGATGATCGGCCGCAGGACTGTCGCGATGAAGACAAGCGGCGGGGCGAGGATGAGCGCGGCGCGGTCGGGCACCGAGAACGAGAGGTTCTTCGGCACCATCTCGCCGAGGATGACGTGCAGGAACGACACGACAGCAAGCGCGATGATGAAACTTACCGTTCCGATCACCTGCTCTGGCCAGCCGGTAAGCGCGAGCGGGACCTGCAGCAGGTGGTGAATCGCCGGCTCGGAGACGTTGAGAATCAGCAGCGAGGCGATGGTGATTCCGAGCTGGCTGGTGGCAAGCATGAGCGAGGCGTGCTCCATCGCCCACAGGGCAGTCTTCGCGGCCCGCGATCCTGCTTCCGCTCGCGGCTCGATCTGCGATCGGCGCGCCGAAATTACCGCAAACTCTGCGGCGACGAAGAACCCGTTGACCAGAAGCAACGCGAACAGCCAGGCAATACCCGCCCACTCCATCAGCGCACCTCCGCCGGCTTCGGTGTGTAACGGACCCGGTCGATGCGTCGCCCGTCGAGCCGTTCGATGCGGAAGGTGCCGCCGTCGATCTCTACGAGGTCGCCAACTGAGGGCAGTCTGCCGAGTTCGCTCATTAGCCAACCCGCGACAGTCTCGTACGGCCCGTCCTCGGGCACGACGACGTCGGTGCGCTCAAGCAGTTCGTCAGGGCGAAGGATGCCGGGAAACGTGAACCAGTCCCGCGAGCGAACCACATCGGGCTTGCTTCGATCATGCTCGTCAGACACCTCGCCCACGAGCTCCTCGACGAGATCTTCGAGGGTGGCGACGCCGGCGGTTCCGCCGTACTCGTCAAGCACCACTGCCATCTGGTAGCCCCGGCCGCGGAGCTCGGCGAGCAGGGAATCGAGCTTCATCGTTTCTGGCACGCGCAGGGCATCCGACTGAAGAGCGGAGACCGGCACATCGTCACGCTTTTCCCTCGGTACAGCCACTGCCTGCTTGACGTGCACGAGGCCAACTACGTCGTCGATGGAATCGTCGATCACGGGGAATCGCGAGAAGCCGGTGCGGCGGGCGAGGTCGATGACTTCCTGGGCGCTGTCGGTGCGGTCCACACTCGCGACGCGCGGGCGGGGGGTCATGACATCTTGCGCGGTGTGGTCCGCGAAGGCGAGGGTGCGGGCGAGCAGTGTCGCCGTGTCGTGCTCGAGACTGCCCTCGCGGGCGGAACGCCGCACGAGCGACACGAGCTCTTCGGCCGTGCGCGCGCCCGAGAGCTCTTCTTTCGGCTCTATGCCGACAAGCCGAAGAATGCCGTTGGCGGTGCCATTGAGCACGGTAACCGCTGGCCTGAACACCGCGGTGAACGCCACCTGGAAGGGCAGCACGAGCTTGCCGGTCGCCCGCGGCAAGGCGAGAGCAAGGTTCTGGGGTACCAACTCACCGATGATCATCGAGAGCAGTGTCGCGAGCGCCACCGAAAGGATCGATGCCGTGATTATTACTGCTTCCTTCGACATCCCGAGGCCCGAGAGTGGTCCGCTGAGCAGGTGGCTGAGCGACGGTTCGAGGGTGTACCCGGCCAGCAGCGTGGTGATGGTGATACCGAGTTGGGCGCTCGAGAGGTGAGTGGAGGTGCGCTTGAGGGCACTGATTGGCGCTCCCAATCGCTTCTCACCACGCGCGTGGCGCGCCTCGAGGTCAGAGCGATCAAGGTTGACGAGTGCGAATTCGGATGCCACGAAGAGGCCTGTGCCCACGGTCAGCAACACACCGATGACAAGCAGAATCCAGTCAGGCATTGCGATCACGATTCCTGCTGGATCGACGAGGTGGGGGGTCGTCCATTATCTGAGTGATTCTACCGGCTACCAGGAGACCGGCAATGCTTTGCCCTCTTCATATCCCGCAGCCGACTGGATGCCGACCAGCGCCCGCTGGTGGAATTCGGCGAGAGTCGTCGCGCCCGCATAGCTCAGCGAACTGCGCACGCCCGAGGTGATCATGTCGAGCAGATCCTCAAGCGAGGGTCGCAGCGGATCGAGATAGATCTTTGAACTTGAGATGCCCTCCGCGAATAGCGTCTTGCGGGCAAGTTCGTAGGCGTCGAGCTGATCGAAGCGCTCCTTTACTGCCTTTGTCGACGCCATACCCCAGCTCTCTTTGTATGCGCGGCCGTTAGCGTCGACTGCCAGGGTGCCCGGCGCCTCGATAGTGCCCGCGAACCAGGAGCCGATCATGACGGATGCCGCGCCGGCAGCCAGCGCGAGTGCAACGTCACGCGGGTAGCGCACCCCGCCATCCGCCCAGACGTGGGCCCCGAGCTCGGTGGCGGCGGAGGCCGTCTCAAGCACCGCGGAGAACTGCGGACGACCCACCGCCGTCATCATGCGCGTCGTGCACATCGCCCCCGGGCCGACGCCCACCTTGATGATGGTGGCCCCGGCACCAACCAGGTCGTTAACTGCTTCGGCCGTCACGACGTTGCCCGCCACGATGGGAAGCCCGAGGTTCAGCTTCGCGACAGTCTCGATCGCACGGATCATCCCATCTTGGTGGCCGTGTGCGGTATCGATGACAATCACGTCGACTCCGGCCGCCACTATCGCCTTCACCTTGGCAGCCACGTCGCCGTTGATGCCGACCGCGGCCGCAACGAGCAGGCGGCCATCTTTGTCGACGGCGGGCGCGTACAAAGTGGAGCGCAGAGCCGCCTTGCGGCTCAGCGTGCCCACCACCCTCCCCTTGTCGACGACCGGCGCGAACTGGAGGTTGGCGGCGACCATGAGGTCAAAGGCCGCGCGGGGGCCGTGCAGGTCGGCGGCATCCAACTCGGGAACTGTCGGGCCGAGCAGGTCGCCCAGGGGTGCCTGCGGCAGCGCGTGGGCAAGCCGTTCGGCGGCAATCGCGCCGAGGTACGTGCCCTTCTCGTCGTGGATGACAATCCCGTGCCCCTCGACTGGCGGCAGTTGGGCCAGCGCCGCGGCAACGGTGTCACTGGGCTTCAGGTCGACTGCCGCGTCATAGGCGACAGGCTGCGACTTGACCCAGCGGATCGCGTCATCCAGACCGTCGGCGTGCATATCTTGCGGAAGAACACCCAGACCACCGCGGCGGGCGAGTGTCGCAGCGAGACGTGCGCCCGTCACTGAGTTCATGTTTGCCGAAACGATGGGGATGCTGGCACCTGTGCCGTCCTGCGGCGTCAGGGAGACATCGAGTCGGCTTGTCACCGCTGAGCGGGAGGGCACGAGGAACACATCGGAGTAGGTCAGATCGTGTACCGGCGTCGTTTCATAAAAGCGCATGGATTTAACGCTATCTCTCCCGCGGCTTCGACGGTTGTCCACAGGAAATGCGATTAAGCTTGAGGGTGGTGTGTCCATGGGCGGATGCACGCTGGAAGGTGCGGTCGAGCCGCACCATTGAGACGCGAAAGTGGGCGGTCGGCTGTGTCGAGCCATGTGACCGGAGTGACACCCGAGGGGGATTCCTCGGGCGAATTCGGAGCCAATGAATGGCTAGTTGACGAGATGTACGAGCGCTACCTCGTCGACAAAAACTCGGTCGACCAGTCGTGGTGGCCGGTGCTGGAGAGTTACCACTCCTCGCTGCCTGACGACCCCACTCCCACCTCGGCCATTACCCTGCCCGCAGA
>JBDUDZ010000029.1:0-14538 GCA_040002635.1 Rhodoglobus sp. | reverse complement strand
CCTGCAGTTCCTTGTTCTTCTGCAGGATCGCCTTGACGTTCGTGGCAACCCGGTAATGATCGGCACCCAGGTAGCGGGGGTCGAGGATTCGGCTTGTCGAGGTCAGCGGGTCGACGGCCGGGTAGAGACCCTTTGATGCGATCTCGCGGCTGAGCTCGGTTGTCGCGTCGAGGTGGGCAAAGGTCGTCGCCGGAGCTGGGTCGGTGTAGTCGTCGGCAGGAACGTAGATCGCCTGCAGTGAGGTGATCGAGTGGCCGCGGGTCGAGGTGATGCGCTCCTGGAGCACACCCATCTCGTCGGCGAGGTTCGGCTGGTATCCCACGGCCGAAGGCATGCGGCCCAGCAGCGTTGAAACCTCCGAGCCGGCCTGCGTGAACCGGAAGATGTTGTCGATGAAGAGCAGCACATCCTGGTTCTGAACGTCACGGAAGTACTCCGCCATCGTCAGCGCAGAAAGCGCGACGCGAAGACGCGTTCCCGGCGGCTCGTCCATCTGGCCGAACACTAAGGCTGTCTTATCGAAGACGCCCGCCTCCTCCATCTCGGCGATGAGGTCGTTGCCCTCGCGGGTACGCTCCCCGACGCCGGCGAACACCGAGACACCACCGTGGTCGGAGGCGACGCGCTGGATCATCTCCTGGATGAGCACAGTCTTGCCAACGCCGGCGCCACCGAACAGGCCGATCTTGCCACCGAGAACATACGGGGTGAGCAGGTCGATGACCTTGATGCCGGTCTCAAAAAGTTCGGTCTTCGACTCGAGCTGGTCGAATGCCGGGGGCTTGCGGTGGATCGGCCAGCGCTCGGTGATCTCGATCTTCTCGCCGCCCATAGTTCCGTCGGCGTCAGCGTTGAGGATCTCGCCGATGACGTTGAAGACTTTGCCCTTTGTGACATCCCCGACTGGAACGGTGATTGGGCCGCCAGTGTCGCGCACCTCCTGGCCACGGACCAAACCGTCAGTGGGCTTGAGGGCGATAGCGCGGATCAGGTCGTCGCCGAGGTGCTGGGCAACTTCCAGCGTGATCTCATTCGACTCACCGTCGAGGGTGATGGTCGTCTTGAGCGCGTTGTAGATGCCGGGGATCGAGTCGTGCGGAAACTCGATGTCGACGACCGGGCCGGTCACGCGGGCGATGCGGCCGACGCCCGCCACGGCGGTCGCGGCCGAGGGTGCCTTCTTGGTTGCGGTAGCCATAGTTAGTCTCTTTCTGTCAGTTCAACACTGTGTCGTTTTGTGAGTCCGTCCCCGACGGACTCACTTTGCCGAGCCCAGGGCGTCTGCGCCGCCCACGATCTCGGAAATCTGCTGGGTGATCTCTGACTGGCGAGCGTTGTTCGCCAGTCGGGTGTAAGTGGTGATGAGCTTGTCGGCGTTGTCGCTCGCCGACTTCATGGCTTTCTGCGTCGCAGCATGCTTCGCCGCGGCCGACTGCAGCATCGCGTTAAAGATGCGGCTTTCGATATAGACCGGGAGCAGCGCGTCGAGGACTGCACCGACGTCGGGTTCGAATTCGTAGAGCGGCAACAGGCTTGTGTCTTCAGGCGCCTCGACACCCTCCACAATCTCGAGCGGGAGAAGGCGAACTACTTCGGGCTCCTGCACAAGCATGCTGATGAACCGGTTGTAGACGATATGGATTTCGTCGACCCCGCCCTCGCTCGCTGGCTGGATGAATTTGGCGACTAGCGCGTCGCCGATCTCCTTGGCGATCTCGAACTCGGGGGCATCCGTGCTGCCTGTCCAGGCCTGCTCTGCCGTGCGCCGGCGGAATGCGTAGTACCCCACTGACTTGCGGCCGACCAGGAAGAGCACAACATCTTTACCCTGGCCGCGCAGGCGCGCCTCGAGCTCGCTTGCCTCGCGCAACACGTTCGTGTTGAACGCACCTGCTAGTCCTCGGTCAGAGGAAAAGACGACTATCGCAGCGCGCTCGATCTTCTCGGGCTCTGTGGTGAGGATGTGGTCGACGTTCGAAAACGTCGCCACAGCCGACACCGCGCGCGTGACGGCACGCGAGTATGGCCCGGAGGCCGCCACCCGCTGCTGCGCCTTCTGGATGCGCGAAGCGGAGATGAGCTCCATGGCCCGAGTGATCTTCTTGGTCGTCTGGGCAGACTTGATCTTCTGCCGGTAGACCCGAAGTTGCGCTCCCATGTCGTTCTAACTCTCTATGTCGTGGTCGATGGTTTCGTGGGCGAGAAGGCTACTTGCCGCGCTTCTGCTTGACGATCTGCTCCTGGGCAATGTCCTCGGGCTCGATCTCCTCGAACACCTCGGTGCCAACCGAGTTCAGCGGCTTGCCGTCGCCGGTCTGGAATTCGAGCTTGAACTTGTCGACGCCCTCATCGAGTGCCTTCGTGGTGTCGTCGTCGAGCACGTTCGTCTCACGCAGCGTGTCGAGCACCTTGGTGTTGCGACCGAGGAAGTCGTGCAGTTCGCTCTCGAAGCGCAGGATGTCCTCCACCGGCACCTCGTCGAGCTTGCCGTTGGTTCCGGCCCAGATCGAGACGACCTGCTTCTCCACGGGCATCGGCGAGTACTGCGGCTGGCGCAGGAGTTCGGTGAGCCGCGCTCCGCGCGCGAGCTGGCGGCGGCTCGTGGCATCCAGGTCAGACGCGAACATCGCGAAGGCCTCGAGCGAGCGGTACTGGGCGAGCTCAAGCTTGAGCGTTCCCGACACCTTCTTGATCGACTTGACCTGTGCGTCACCACCGACGCGCGAGACCGAGATGCCGACGTCGACAGCGGGGCGCTGGTTGGCGTTGAACAGGTCGGACTGCAGGAAGATCTGGCCGTCGGTGATCGAGATCACGTTGGTCGGGATGTAGGCCGACACGTCGCCGGCCTGCGTCTCGATGATCGGCAGCGCGGTCATCGAGCCGCCGCCGAGGTCGTCGGAGAGCTTGACGGCCCGCTCCAGCAGGCGGCTGTGGAGGTAGAAGACGTCGCCCGGGTAGGCCTCGCGACCCGGCGGGCGGCGCAGCAGCAGCGACATCTGGCGGTAGGCGTAGGCGTGCTTGGTGAGGTCGTCGTACACCGTGAGCGCGTGGCCGCCCTGGTAGGTGAAGTACTCGGCCATCGCGCAGCCGGCGTAGGGCGCCAGGAACTTGATCGGCGCCGCCTCGTCGGCGGGGGCGGCGACGATGATCGTCGAGTCCAGCGCGCCGGCGTCGGCGAGGATCTCGGCGATACCGACCACGGTCGCCATGCGCTGGCCGATGGCGACGTAGACGCTGACGACGTCGTTGTCCTTGTTGTTGATGATCGTGTCGATCGCGATCGCGGTCTTGCCGGTCTGGCGGTCGCCGATGATCAGCTGACGCTGCCCACGGCCGACTGGGATCATCGCGTCGATCGCCTTGATGCCGGTCTGCATTGGCTCGTGCACGCTCTTGCGCTGCATGACGCCGGGTGCCTGCAGTTCGAGCGCACGGCGGCCGTCCTCCTTGATGGCACCGAGGCCATCGATCGGGGCACCGAGCGGGTCGACGACGCGACCGAGGAAGGCGTCACCAACGGGCACGGAGAGAACCTCACCAGTGCGGGTGACCTCCATGCCCTCGACGATGCCAGTGAACTCACCGAGGATAACGACACCGATCTCGTTCTCGTCGAGGTTCTGGGCCAGGCCCAGCGTGCCGTCGGAGAACTTGATCAGCTCGTTGGCCATGACGCCGGGCAGGCCCTCGACGTGGGCGATGCCGTCGGCGGCATCCACCACATAGCCGACCTCGTTGGCGGCGGGCTTGCCGGGCTCGTACTCCTTGACGAAGTCTTTCAGCGCGTCGCGGATGTCGTCGGCGCTGATCGTGATGTCTGCCATTGCTGTCCTTTTTTCGTTGCGTAGCTGTGTTCGATGACTGCGGAGCGGGCTGCTAGCTCGCCAGTCGAAGTCGAAGATCGGCGAGTCGGCTGGCCACGGTGCCGTCGATGACTTCGTCACCGATCTGCACGCGCATGCCACCGAGAATGCTGGGGTCGAGAACCTGATTGATGCGGATGCTGCCGTCGCGCTGCGCGGAAAGTGCCTTCTCGAGGCGTGCCACCTGCCCCGCCGTCAGCGCGTTTGCCACAGTGACAGTGGCAATCGTCGCCTCCGCCTGCTCTGCCACAATCGCGGCAGCGAATCTGATGAGTTCGGCGAACCGACGTCCGCGAGGCTGGGAAACTAGTGCGCTGACGATCGCCGAGGTTTGCTGGCTAACCTTGCCCCGCAGCAGGCTGTCGACGAGCGAAAGCTTGCCTGCCGTCGAGCCCAATTTGCTGCCAAGGGCTAGCTCCAGCTCCGAATTTGATGAGACGGCACTCGACAGCGCGAACAGTTCGTCGCTGATCGACACTGTCTTCGGCGCTGACGCCGCGATCGCCCGGATTCCCAGCTGCTCGATTCCCGCCACCAAATCATCGGCCGAAGACCAGCGTCCGGTTGCGAGGCTCTCGAGCACGGCTTTTGCCGCGGGGGTGTATTTCCCGAAGACCGCGAGCACTATCGACTTCCTGTCGCCAGCGTCTGCAGCATCGTCAGCCAGGGCTGCACGCAGGCGCTGCTCGCTTTGCACAACGAGGGCGGCAGAAAGAAGCTGCTCCCCCGTTACGAGGTCGGCAGTGCCCTGCTTGCCCAACACGACGATTGCCGCGCCGATCGATTCCCGAGTGGCAGATCCCATTACTACGCCTTCGACTTGGTGGCCTCGGAGGCCTCAAGGTCGGAGAGGAAGCGATCGACGATATCGCTGGAGCGCTTGTCGCTGTTTAAGCTCTCGCCGACAACCGACGAGGCGAGCCCGAGCGCGAGCGAACCAACGTCGGCGCGCAGCGACGCGAGCGCTGCAGCGCGCTCCACCTCGATCTGGGCCTTTGCCGACGCCACGACGCGTGCCGCCTCGGCCTGCGCCTGTTCGACAAGTTCAGCACGAATCACTTTTGCGTCTTCGCGGGCCTGCTCGCGCAGTTTCGCCGCTTCGGCCCGCCCATCGGCTAGCTGCTCGTTGTACTTCTCGAGCGCCTCCTTGGCATCGGCCTGGGCTTCCTCTGCACGCTTGAGGCCACCCTCGATGGCCTCAACGCGCGCGTCGAGCGCCGCGTTGATTCGCGGCAAGCCCTTCCAGATGAAGAACGCCAGAATGATAAGGAAGGCAATACTTCCCCACAACAGGTCAGGCAACTCCGGGAGAAGCACCGAGTGGCCGTCCACGGGCGCGGGTGTCGGCGTCACTGCGGCGAATGCGCTCAGCATCCGAACTCCTTTGTTTGTGTTAGCGAGTGCGCTGTTACGGGGCGGGGAATGGAATGAATGCGACACCGATCGCGATGAAACACAGTGCCTCGGTGAGGGCGATACCAATCCACATGAGGGTCTGAAGGCGACCAGCGAGTTCAGGCTGGCGGGCGACCGACTCGATCGTTTTACCAACAATGATGCCTACGCCGATAGCCGAGCCAATCACGGCCAGACCGAAGGCGAGGGGGGCAAGTGCTCCGACTACGTTCACAGGTGTTTCCTTTCGAGGGGTGTTTGGGAAGGTTCGGCGACGGGCGTTTAGTGCTCGTCCGCCAGCGCCATCTGGATGTAGATGGCGGTGAGGATTGTGAAAACGAAGGCCTGCAAAGCGCCGACGAAGATCTCGAGCACCACGAATGCAACGCCGAAAGCGAAAGTGCCGAGACCTATTAGGCCAAGCGGATTGCCGCTGGCCAAAACGTTGAAGAAAAAGAAGTTCGTCGCCAGGAAGCACAGCACCAGCAGAACGTGACCTGCCACCATGTTCATCGTCAGTCGAAGGGTCAGCGTGATTGGCCGAACGATGAACGTTGACAGGAACTCGAGCACGACGATGATCGGGACGATCACAACAGGCACACCCGGAAGCACAAGCGCGTTCTTGAAGAACCTGAGACCGTGCTTGCGAATGCCTGCATAGATGAACGTCACGTAGGCGATGATCGCCAGGATGATTGCCTGACCGATCAACCCGGTGCTCGCGATCTGGAGGCCCGGAATCGTCGCCGTGAGGTTCATGGCCAGAGTCAGGAAGAAGATAGTCATCAGGATCGGCATAAATCGCCGACCCTCTTTCTCACCGAGCGTGTCGATAGCGATGCCCTTGCGCACGAAGTCGATGACGAACTCGAACGCGACCTGCCCTCGCGTCGGAACAAGCTTCATGCTGCGCGAGCCAAGCCAGAGGATGAGCACCACGACTACTACGGCGAGCAGGCGGATCAGCAACACACGGTTTAGTTCGAACGGAGTGCCTGCGAACAGAATTGGGGCGGGGAAGAAATCGTCTATCGACGGGCCCTTGAACCCACCACTAGTACCATCTCCCGAACCGTCACCGTCGACGAATGGGAGAAGCGAGACGAGAGTGGAGGCGAACAGTTGCGTACTCCGAAATCAGTCGTTCAGGGCAGATGACAGCGGCCGTGGCCTCGGCAAGTCTAGCAAACCATCTGGGTGCACTCGACCGCCCGTCGACGGTTCAGCGGCGCTCCGGAGGGTGAACTGCGCTCGGGTTGCCCGGCAGCTGCAGATCGCCGACGTAGGGCACCCGTGCCCGCTGCAGTGCGACACCGTCGGCCACAAGGGATCCAATGACTGCTGCGACTACGGCGCCAAAAAAGAGGTAAGGGCTAAGCCAGGGCTGCCCGCGCAAGGCGATCACGACCACAATGAAAACGACGAACTTCACGAGCCACGTGCCCGCGATAATTCCGAAATTCAAGCCCACAGACTCTGCTCCTGGGGCGACGCGGTTTGCCAGAACGACGCTTGCCGCAGTGAGCCCCATGAAGACGGCAGCGAGCACGGCGCCGACCAAAGCGCTGGCTAGACCCGGGATACCTCCGACGAGATAGCCGACGACCGCGCCCACGACGGCGATAGCCGCGGTGAGTATCGCGCCATACCTGATCGAAAGTGTGAGCACTGAGGGTGAATTCATAGCGATCCCTTCATGGTGTCGCCCTCCGAGGCGACATCCAGCCCGTCGTACCGGGCAATGTCTGACGATTCGAGATCGGCTTCAGTGGACTGCGCTATCGCCTCGAGCGCCTTGGTTCGGCTGAGCGGTGCGAGGGTGATTATTGTGCAGACGACAAGACCCACGACGATAAACATGGCGGCCACCACGGCAGGTACAAACACGAAAGCGAGCACGCCCACCGACAGCACCAAGGTCCAGCCGTAGAAGATCAGGACGGCGTGCAGGTGCGAATGCCCCATGTCGAGTAGGCGATGGTGCAAGTGTTTGCGGTCTGCAGAAAACGGCGATTTGCCTGCCATCAGGCGACGGATGATCGCCAGCCCGAAGTCGACCAGCGGGATGACCAGCACCGCGAACGGCAGCAGGATCGGGATGAAGGCGCCGAGGAACGCTGCGGTGTATTGATCCGGCCCGCCTATCGCGTCGGAGTTCACCTGCCCGGTCACGAGGGTGGACGACGCGGCCATGAGAAGTCCGACCAGCAGCGACCCGGCATCGCCCATGAATAGCTTCGCAGGGTGGAAGTTGAGCGGATAAAAGCCGACGCAGGCTCCAATGAGAACTGCTGTCGTCAGCGAGGCAAGGTTGAAGTACTCGGTCTGAGCCTGGGACTGGAGCACGTAGGTGTAGACGAAGAAGACGCTGTTCGCGATGATGGCGACACCGGCAACCAGCCCGTCCAGCCCATCGATGAAGTTGATTGCATTCATCACCAGCACTATCGCAAGCACAGTGATGCCGAGCGAGATATACGGCGAGACGATTGTGACTCCGGCAATCGGCAGCGTTGAGATCTGCACACCCTGCCAGGCCAATATTCCTGCGGCGATGATCTGCCCGGCAAGCTTGGTCATCCAATCAAGGTCCCAGATGTCGTCGGCAACGCCGATGAGCACGATGACAAGCGCTGCGCCAAGCAGGCCCAGCACTTTTCCGGGATCAGCGAAGACCAGGCTGAGCTGCGGGATCTGGGACGCCACGCCAAATGCCACGACCATCCCGAGGAACATCGCCACGCCGCCGAGCCGCGGCGTCGGGCGCGTGTGGACGTCGCGTTCACGGATCTTCGGGTAGAGCCGGTATTTGGTCGACAGCTTCCAGGTCAGCACTGCGAGGCCGTAAGTGACAGCGGCCGAGATCCCGGTGACGAGCAGGTAGAAGACTATGCGAGGCATTTGTCGGCCCCCACGAAGTCGCGGATTTCGTCGGCCGGGATGGCGCCCTCGCGCACGATCCGAAGCTTGCCTTCAGGGCTGAGCAATCCTGTGGCATCGACAATCGTCGAAGCCACGGAGCCGCCGGGACCCCCGTCGAGGTAGATCGCGACCGAATCGCCGAGCATCCGCTGCGCTTGCGCTGCCGTCGTCGCGGCCGGCTCGCCGGTCAGGTTGGCGCTGGACACAGCAAGCGGGCCGGTTTCGGAGAGAATCTCCAGAGCAACCCGGTTGGCGGGCATCCGAAGGGCAACGGTGCCGCGGGTTTCGCCCAGATCCCAGGCCAGCGATGACTGGGCGGGAAGAATTATTGTCAACGCCCCCGGCCAATACTTCGCCACGAGCGCACGCACCTCATCCGGCACGTTCTCAGCAAGCGCGTCGAGGGTCGGGATGCCCGGGATGAGCACGGGCGGCGGGGCGGCGAGCGTGCGCCCCTTGGCCTCGACAAGCTTGCGGACAGCGGCCGGATTGAACGCATCCGCCGCGACCCCGTAGACGGTGTCGGTGGGAATGACCACCAGGTCGCCGCGGCCGATCGCCGTTCGCGCGAGTCGCATGCCGGTGAGGAGCTCAGCCTCGACAGCGCAGTCGTAGATGGGGACCATTTCACTTTCATGGTACCGGTGCCGCGCTGGGAGAAAGAGTCGCTGCTCGGAGGGTGCAAGACTGGTTACCCAGTGGACGTTTACTTCTTTGATCTCGACAAGACGCTGTACGCGTACGACTTCCGTTACCGACTCCCCGAGCTCAGCCGCCTCACCGGCGCGAGCCAGTACCACCTGGCCAAGACATGGTGGGCGGCAGGCAACGAATTTCGGGCCGAATTGGGTTCATGGCCCACAGCTGACGAATACCTTGACGAGTTCTCCCGAGTCACAGCGACGCGTCGACTCTCGCTTGAGGAGTGGGCTTCGGCACGGCGCCTGGCCATGACCCGGATTCCCGGCAGCATTTCGGCGCTCGCCCGGGCGGCAGAACTGGGCACGGTATCCCTGCTCTCGAACAATCCTGCAGCGACGGCAACCGCGCTGCCATCACTGGCGCCCGACGTCGTCGAAATCATGGGACCCAACCTGCTGTTCAGCTATCAGCTGCGCGCACGCAAGCCCGGGCAGGAGATCTACCGGCGTGCGCTCGCACACTATGCAGTGGATGCCGCCGACTGCTTCTTCGCTGACGATTCGGCCGCCAATATCGAGGGCGCCCGCGCGGTCGGAATCACGAGCCACCAGCTCAGGTTCCGCCACGGCGTGTACGACACCGATGCCCTGGTCGCGGCCATCGAGGCGTTCGCGGTGCGGGGTCGTTCGTGAGCGACTTGCTGTTCATTTTTGACATGGACGACGTGCTCTACGACTATGACTGGCGCGTTCGGATGGCCGCCATGACCGAGCTCACCGGCCTTTCGCTCGAGGAATTGCGAGAACGGTGGTGGCACGATGACGGTGAATGGCGGGCGGAAGCCGGCGGGTTCGGGTCAGCGGAGGAATACCTGTCCGCATTCGTAGAGGCGATCGGGACGCCGGTCGAGGAAGCGGACTGGGTTCGAGCCCGCGGCGGCGCGATGACGGCGTGACCCGAGTCGATCGCGACGGTGCGCCGGGCATCCGAGTTGGGGCGGGTGACATTGCTCACAAACAACGGGCCGCTGACCGGCAAGCATCTCGCGGCACTCGCGCCCGAACTTGTGGGCGTGTTCGGCGATCACCTCTTCACGTCAAGCCACTACGGCGCGCGCAAGCCGAATCCGCTGGTCTTCGAGCGCGTGCTCAAGGCCTACGGCACGCTGGCCAGTAACGCGTTCTTCGCCGACGACCTGCAGGTCAACGTCGACGGTGCCGCGAGCGTGGGAATCACCTCGCACCGGTTCACTACCGCGGCGGACCTGCTCGCGGCGATCGAAGCATTCGCCGCGAGCAGGTCTGGGACTCGATAGTCCGCCGTTAGCGGCGGCCCGCCTTTCGACGGAACATTATCGTGCCCCACGCCACCGCGATGAGCAGGATGACCGCGCACCAGATGACTGCGTAGAGCGGCTCGTTCCCGAGCGGGGTGTGCATCAGCAGTCCGCGGATTGTCTCTACGATCGGCGTCACCGGCTGATGCTGCGCCACCCACTGCAGCCAGCTCGGCAGCGTCGACACCGGAACGAAGGCGCTCGAGATGTACGGGAGGAACAGGAGAGCAAAGCCGTAGCCGCTCGCCGCACCCTCGCTGCCTGCCGCCAGGCCGATCGCCGCGTACAGGTAGGTGATCGAGAGAATCCACAGCGCGATGACCCCGATCGCGGCCAACCATTCGGTCGGACTCCCGACCGGACGAAAGCCCACGGCGAGCGCGACCCCGATCACTACGGCAGTAGCGACGAGATTGCGGACGAGGCTTGACACGACGTGGCCGGTGAGCACCGCCCAACTGCGGATGCGCATCGTACGGAACCGCTCGATGATTCCCGTGTGCAGGTCTTTGGCGACATCCACTGCGATCGAGGAAGCCCCGAAACCGGCGCACAGCAGGATGATCCCGGGCACGACGTAGTTGACGTAGTCACCACCGGAGTCGATAGCGCCGCCGAACACGAAGGTGAACAACAGCATGAGCATGACCGGCAGGGCGATCGCCATGACCATGACCTCAGGGGTGCGCAGCGTGAAGATGATGCTGCGCTTGATGAACTGCACCTCTTCAGTGCCGAAGGGCAGTCTGGGACGGGGTGTTGTCGACAGTGCGGTCATGATTCAGCCTTTCGCGTCTATTAATTCAGGGGCGGTAAGTTCGCGGACGGGTGTGCCCGCGGTGAGGGTGAGGAATACGTCGTCGAGTGACGGCTTGCGCACCGTGACCGAGCCGCGTTCGCCCGAGTCGTCTAGCTCGTCAAGTGCACGACGCAATCCCGCGATCGTGCCATCAGTGGGGATTTCACGAACCAGTTCGTCATCAGGCCCACGCAGTTCGACGACTTCGCCGCCGGTGGCGGCCTTGAGTGCAGCGGGAGATCCCTCCACGATCACGCGCCCCTCGTTGATCATGGCGATGTGGTCGGCGAGCTGGTCGGCCTCCTCGAGATACTGCGTGGTGAGCAGCACCGTCGTGCCGTCGGATTTGAGGGCGCGGATGACATCCCAGAGCTCGAGCCGGCTGCGGGGATCCAGACCGGTCGTTGGCTCGTCGAGGAACAGCACGGGCGACGGCACGATGAGGCTGAGTGCGATGTCCAGGCGCCTGCGCATGCCGCCCGAGTAGGTCTTGACCCGCTTGCGAGCAGCGTCCTCGAGCCCGAACTGTGCGATCAGCTCGCGACCACGGCTGGCAGCGGCGACCCGACCGAGGCCAAAGAGCCGGCCCATCATCCGAAGGTTCTCCTCTCCCGTGAAGACCTCGTCAACCGCGGCGGACTGCCCCGTGAGCGCGATCATGCCGCGCACCAGGTCGGGCTGGGTCGCCACGTCGAAGCCGGCCACTGTCGCAGTGCCGCTGTCGGGCTTGACGAGCGTCGAGAGGATGTTGATGAGCGTGGTCTTGCCAGCCCCGTTCGGCCCGAGCAGGGCAAAGATGGTGCCCGCCTCCACGGCGATGTCGATGCCGGCCAGCACCTCGGTGCGGCCGAACGATTTGCGGAGTTCCCGCACGTCAATTGCTCTTGTCATGAAATCTCCCTAGGCTTTCGGTGGGGTATGCGGCATATACTGTTTATGACGCATACTGAATTGCTTAAGTAATACACAGTTACTCTTCCCCGTGTCAAGAGGATTGGAAAAATGACCGAAGACCAGCCGGAGATCGACCTCCCCCGAGCTGTAGCGCTCGCCTGGGGAGTGGCCGCCAATCCCCAGCGCGGACCAAAGCGAGAGATGAGCGTCGAGCGGATAGTCGACGTCGCCGTCGAGATCGCGGACAAGCAGGGGCTCGCCGCGGTGTCGATGTCGAACGTCGCGGCCGAGCTTGGTTTCACGACGATGTCGCTCTATCGCTATGTCTCCGCGAAAGACGACCTGATCCTCCTGATGAACGAGGAGGGCATCGGCCTGCCGCCGCTGTCCATCACCGACGCAGACGACTGGCGACAGGGGCTCGCGCTGTGGTTCCGCGGCATCCTCGCCGTCTATCGTGAGCATCCCTGGCTCCTTGACATCCCGATCGTGGGTACCCCGAATACGCCGAACAACCTGGCCTGGCTCGAAGCGGGACTCACGGTGCTGCTCGAGACGTCGCTCGACTGGCAGGAACGCATCTCCGCGGTGCTCGCGCTGAGCGGCCAGGCACGGTGGCAGGGCACCATCGAACGCGGCTACGCCGGCATCCCCGGCGAATCCGGGCTCGCCGGCGACCCGGGCACAGCGGACGCCTACATATTCGCCAAGTTCGTCACGCCCGAAGCGTTCCCCGCGCTGGCCCAGGCAGTCGCGGCCGGGGTGTTCAGTGACGATGACGACGATCCCTTCGAATTCGGCCTCAATCGCCTGCTCGACGGTCTCGAGCACCGGATGAACCAGACGCACGCCGAACAGGTGCCGCGCACCCCGACCGACAGCGACGCCCATCGCCGGGACGAGGGCGTGAAACGCGCCCGCGAGGCGATCAAGGATGCCGAGGGCAGGTTGCGCGAGGCCCGCAAGAAGGAGCGCGAGGCGCTGTCACGCGCTGACGAGCGGGAGAAGCGCGACCAGGAGCGCGCCGCAAAACGCGGCTAGCCGCCGAACTAGAGGCTGACGGCTAGCGCAGCGCCGTCGTCGCTCGGTCGCGACCGAGCAGGTCGCGGTGGTGCGCTACCGCGGTCCAGCCGTCGGCGGCGAGCAGCGCTGCGATGTCGCGGGCCTGCAACTCGCCGTGCTCGAGCACGAGAAGGCCGCCCGGATGCAGCAGCCGCCTGGCCGCCGTCGATACCTGGCGCACGACATCCAGCCCATCCTCGCCGCCGTAGAGGGCGATCTCGGGATCGAACAGGCGCACCTCGGGGTCGCGCGGGATGGCTCCCACCGGGATGTACGGCGGGTTCGAGATCACGACGTCGACTGTGCCATCACGTTGCGGGAGGGCATCGGCAAGGTCGATGAAGACGGCCGTCGCGTTCTCGGCGCCCGCCTCACGGAAGTTTTGCTTCGTCCAGATGAACGCCCGCGGCGAGACTTCGACACCGTATACCTGGGCGTGCGGCACCTCGGTGGCCATGGCCAGGGCGATCGCGCCGCTGCCGGTGCCGAGGTCGACGCCGATCGGCTGCGGCGATGGCACTGCGCGCAGGGCATCGATCGCGAACTGTGCAACGAACTCGGTCTCGGGGCGCGGCACGAAGACTCCCGGTCCCACTGCGAGCTCGAGGGACCGGAACGCGGCGCGGCCCGTGATGTGCTGGAGAGGTTCTCGTGCGGCGCGACGTTCCACGAGCTGGGTGACGGTGGTGATGTCGTCGGCGTTGAGCGTGGCATCGGTGATCGCGCGGGCCTGTACCGCACCGCGGCTCATCCCAAGCACATGGCCAAGCAGCAGTTCGGCATCAACTCGGGGACTAGGCACCCCTGCCGACTCGAGGATCGCCGCGGAGCTGTTGAGAACCGCCGCGATCGAGCGCTGGGCGCTCGTGGCTATTCCTCTGACCCGAGGTCAGCCAGGCGGGCTTCCTCGTCGGCCTCGATCGCAGAAAGCACGACCGGCTCAAGTGCGCCGTTCATTACGCCGTCGAGGTTGTATGCCTTGTACCCGGTGCGGTGATCGGCGATGCGGTTCTCGGGGAAGTTGTAGGTGCGGATGCGCTCCGAGCGGTCCATCGTGCGGATCTGGCTCTTGCGGAACACGGAGGCCTCGGCATCCGCCTCCTCCTGGTAGCGAGCGAGGATCCGGGCGCGCAGCACGCGCATGCCAGCCTCACGGTTCTGCAGCTGGCTCTTCTCGTTCTGCATCGCCACGACAATTCCGGTGGGAAGGTGGGTGATGCGCACTGCGGAGTCTGTCGTGTTCACCGACTGGCCGCCGGGGCCGCTGGAGCGGTAGACGTCGATCTTGAGATCGTTCTGGTTGATCTCGACCTCCTCGGGCTCATCGACCTCGGGGAAGACGAGCACGCCGGCCGCTGAAGTGTGGATGCGCCCCTGCGACTCGGTCGCCGGCACGCGTTGCACGCGGTGCACCCCACCCTCGTACTTGAGGTGCGCCCAGACGCCCTCGGCCGGGTCGCTCGAATTGCCTTTTATCGAGAGTTGAACTTCCTTGATGCCGCCGAGATCGCTCGAGGTCTGCTCGATGATCTCGGTCTTCCACTTCTTGGATTCCGCGTAGTGAAGGTACATGCGCAACAGGTCGCCGGCGAACAGCGCCGACTCGGCGCCGCCCTCCC
>JBDUDZ010000028.1:0-14580 GCA_040002635.1 Rhodoglobus sp. | reverse complement strand
CCCGCCACGCAGCCGAGCCCGAACGACGGGATGCGCTTCACATCCGGCCGCAGCCCGAGCCGGGACACGAGCAACGCGTCGACGCTCGGGGCGGAGATGCCGGTGACCGACGTGAACATCACGAAGTCGACATCCGGCGGCTCAAGGCCCGCAGCATCGAGGGCTTCGCGCAGCGCGCGTTCGGCCAGGTCGGTGGCGACCTCGATGAAGATGTCGTTCGACTGCCGGAAGGTTCCGAGGTCGCGGTAGCGCTCGAGAGGCAGGGCAGTGTGGCGCGTTCCGATGCCACTGGCCGCGTGCATCCGCTCAAGCACCGCTCGACGGGCAGGAACAGACGAGATCAGCGGCGCGAGCTCATGGGTGATCTCGGCCTGGCTGTATGCGAACGCCGGAAGCACCGGTGCGACCGCCGCAATTCGGGACATTTCCAGAACGTAGCACGAGGGATGCCCCGCGGCTGGGGCTTGACGTGGGGCTAGCGCCCTGCTCCGCCGAGGTTCGCTCCACCCGCAGCCGGGGTCACCTTCAGCTCGAAGACGACGTGCTCGATGCCGGCGTCCTTGTTGGTCAGCGTCACCGAGGTGGTGCCCACCTTGAGTGGCTTGAGGCCGGGGTTGAACGTCGCGCCGCCGTCGGTGCGGCCTTGCACGAACTCCGCGATCGACGGGTCCGCGATCGTTGCCGTGTAGCTGTCGATGGCCAGGTCACCGGTGTTCATCACGAGCATGCTGTTGATCGGCACGCTCACCGTGCTGTCCTGGATGTCGCCGGTGTTGACAACGATCGGCGCGACGACAGGTGTGGCCGCGCACGCGGCGAGACCCATGACTGCTGAAACAGCGATGGCGGCGACGGCGACGCGGGCCGATTTCGTGCGAAGTGACCTCATGCCGCCAGTATGTCGCTTCAGACCGCGTGGGTAAACAGCACGCGGTCCTGCCGCGGGCCGTCGTGGGCGGCGTAGGCCGGATCCCGCGGGGGTGCCGGATGGTGTGGCTGGCGACTGTACAGCCGTCACTCGCTTTTCAGGCTGAGCGGGGCGGCGACTGCAATATCCACACGCCTCCTCCCTGATCCTGAAAAGCGGTCGACGGCGAAAGATGGACCGCGAGGGGGGACTTGACGCCCAAACCGTGCCCCCGCCACATTGCGGGTTACGTCTCCGAACGGCTGCCCTCGCATTCGCAATGCGCCGGACTGCGCGGTTCGGGGCCCCGGGCGTTCGCGCAACCACCTCGGGCAGGAATGACGAAAGCCGCCCATAAGGACGGCTTTCGTCATTCGTGCGCGAGGGGGGACTTGAACCCCCATGCCCTCACGGGCACACGGACCTGAACCGTGCGCGTCTGCCAATTTCGCCACTCGCGCGCGCCGCCGCAAAAAGCCCCGAAGAACTAGTTTCCGACTGAGCGAGATTAGCACAGGCGCGGTGCGCCAACAGAGGGTAAACAGGTCGTCCGCAGAGCCAGCGGCTAACATCGACCTAACGCGTGCGGTAACGACGAGGAGAGCTTTGGGCCTGCTGGACAACTTCGAGAAAGGTCTGGAGAGGGCAGTTAACGGTGCCTTCGCCAAGACCTTCAAGAGTGGTCTGCAGCCTGTCGAGATCACCAGCGCCCTGCGCCGCGAGCTCGACACCAAGGCCGCAGTCGTCGCACGTGACCGAATCCTCGTGCCCAACAAGTTCACTGTGCGCCTCAGCCGGGTCGACTTCGAGCGGATGTCAGCGCTTGGCCCGACTCTCATCGACGAACTTGTCCAGCTGGTGCAGCAGCATGCAACGGCGCAGCACTACTCCTTTGCCGGCGGCATCGCCGTCGCGTTGCAGGATGACTCGTCCCTCAGCCAGGGCATGATCGAGATTGCCTCCGTCAACGTCAAGGGCACCGTGGCCTGGACTCCGGTGCTCGACATCGCGGGCAAGCGCTACCCGATCCTTCACTCACGCACAGTGATCGGCCGTGGAAGCGAGGCCGACGTCACGGTAGACGACACCGGCATCTCCCGAAAGCACGTCGAGATTCTCTGGGATGGCACACGAGCGCAGGTCAATGACCTCGGCTCTACTAACGGGTCACTGCTCAACGGGCATCCGGTTCACAAAGCGCCACTGCCGCCCGACTCGGTAATCGATATCGGGCGCACACGAATCGTGTTCCATGTGCTCGCCCAGTCGGCCGACGTCGACCAGTTCTCCGACCTGCGCAACGGGGACAACGCGTGAGCGAACTCACCCTCCTCCTGCTGCGCATCACCTTCCTCGCCGTTCTCTGGGCATTCGTTTTTGCGATCGTCTATGCGCTGCGCAGCGATCTTTTCGGGCCTCGAGCTCGCCGGATGCCGCAGCCGCAAGCCCCCGCTGCCCCGCTTGTCTCTCGTGCTGCGCCGGCGGCTTCCGCCGTCGCCGCGTCGGCCCGCGCAGCCCAAAAACCGGCCGCGCCCCCCGCGAGTTCGCTCGACGCCAAGCGACTCGTCATCGTGTCGGGCGCCAAAGAGGGCCTCGAGATGGACCTTCCGACCGAGCAGCTCACGATCGGTCGCTCCAACGAATCGGGCCTCGTCATCCGTGACGACTACACCTCAACGCACCATGCGCGGTTGTTGCTCTGGAACGACGGTTGGGTGATCCAGGACCTAGACTCGACGAACGGCACCTTTCTCGACGGTGCCAGGGTCATCGTGCCCACGCACGTGCCCCTGAACACGCCGGTCAAAATCGGTACGACAAGTTTTGAACTTCGGCGGTAGGTGAATGGCCACTTCTTCGGGCAAGAGCGCGGCCGTCTCGCACGTCGGCAAAGTGCGCTCCAACAATCAGGATTCCGCCTACGCCGGGCGCTACCTCTTCGTCGTCGCTGACGGCATGGGCGGCCACGCGGGCGGTGACGTCGCTTCCGCAATCGCGGTGAAGCGCATCGCGGAAACTGATCGCCTCTACACCTCGCCCAATGACGCCGAGTTCGCCCTGCAAGCCGCGTTGCTCGCGGCGAACTCATTGCTCGCCGACACTGTCTTCGAACACGGCGAACTCACCGGAATGGGTACGACAGTCAGCGGTCTGCTGCGCGTCGACGACCAGATGGCGATCGCCCACATTGGAGACTCACGTATCTACCTGTTCCGCGACGGCGAACTGAAGCAGATCTCCAACGATCACACTTTCGTGCAGCGTCTCGTCGACAGCGGACGGATCACCGCGGAGGAAGCCGCTGTGCATCCTCGGCGCTCGGTGCTGATGCGTGTGCTTGGCGATGTCGACGCTTCGCCCGAGATCGATTCAACGATCGTGCAAACCCAGCCAGGCGACCGCTGGCTCATCTGCTCAGACGGCCTATCGAGCTATGTCAGCGATGACAAGGTCGCGGCGGTGCTCGCAAGCGTTCCCACCGCCGAGGCGGCGGCGAACCGCCTGGTCAAAGAGAGTCTCGACCAGGGCGCCCCCGACAACGTGACGGTAGTACTCGTGGATATCGACGAGACCGGGAATTCGGGTCATGTGCCGCCGATCACCGTCGGGTCGGCCGCCTCCCCGCTGGCGTTCGAGGGAGACGTTGCGCGCAAGCCTCTGCGCCTTCCGAGCCTGTTGCTGCATCCGCTGAAAGCCAGCCAAACAGACGACAGTCACTTCGAGCCGGAGTCAGACGAGTATCTCGATGCATTGATATTGGAAGATCGGCGCCGCGCTCGACGGCGGCGCACCTCGTGGCTCATCTTCGTCGGCGTGGTTCTGGCGGCGATCGTGGCGGCGGCGATCATCGGTTACCAGTTCACCCAGCGGTTGTACTTCGTCGGCGCAAACAACGGACAAGTCGCGATCTACCAGGGCGTGCAGCAAGACATCGGCCCGATCAAGCTCTCGCATGTTGTTGAAGCCACCACCATCGACTTGAACACTCTCTCCACATTCCAGCGGCAAAGCGTTGAAGCGACGATCAGCGTCAACAATCTCGCCGCCGCGCACCGCATACTGGACCAGTTGTCGGGATGACACTGAGCAGGGGCAGTGCCTTAGGGGCGCCCATCGAGTCGGGCCCGCGCACCCCCTTGACGACGACAATTCGGCTTCGGCTGAGGGTGCCTGCACGCCTGCGCAATCTCGAACTCGTCCTCGTCATCCTGGCCGTCGGCATCAACGTCGGGGCGATAGCTCTCGTGCAGCTTGGTGCGATAGGTCATCTCGAACTGGCCGCAGTCTTTCTCGACTGTCTGCTCGGCCTGATGATCCTCGGCATGCACGTCACATTGCGGGTTGTTGCCCCGGATGCCGATCCGCTCATTTTGCCGATCATCACTGTGCTCAACGGGCTGGGCATCGCCATGATCTATCGCATCGACCTCGCCGACGAGGCCTACGGCTGGGACAGCGCTGGAATCCGCCAGATGCTGTGGACGGCCGTCGCCGTCGGCATCGCGATTGGCGTGCTGATTCTCGTACGCAACCACCGGGTGCTGCAGCGCTACCGTTACGTCGCGATGTTCGTTGGAATCGTGCTGCTGCTTCTTCCTATCCTGCCGGTGATCGGCGCGGCCCGAAATGGTGCGCGGCTGTGGATCGAGGTCGGGCCGTTCTCGTTCCAACCCGGCGAGCTCGCAAAGGTGGCGCTCGCAATCTTCTTCGCCGGCTACCTGGTTACCGCTCGCGATTCCCTCTCCATGGTCGGCAGGAAGATCCTGGGGATGCGCTTCCCTCGCGCCCGCGACCTTGGCCCGATTCTCGTGGTCTTCGCAGCGTCGATGCTCGTCCTCGTATTCCAGCGCGACCTCGGCACGGCCCTGCTCTATTTCGGGCTGTTTCTCGTCATGCTTTATGTGGCCACCGGGCGTGCGAGCTGGATCGTGCTTGGCTTGGGGCTGTTTTTCGCGGGTGCCGTCATTGCCAGTCAGGTGCTGAGCTATGTCAACGGTCGTTTCGCCGCCTGGCTCAACCCCTTTGACCCGAAGATCTACGACGCAACTGGCGGCAGCTACCAGCTCGTCCAGGGTCTGTTCGGCCTGGCAAACGGTGGCCTGCTCGGCACCGGCCTCGGGCGCGGCCGCCCCGACATCACCCCGCTCGCAAATAGCGACTACATCATCTCTGCCCTCGGCGAAGAGTTGGGGCTGATCGGCATCTTCGCGATCCTCGGCCTGTACCTGCTTTTCGTCTCGCGTGGATTCCGGATCGGCTTCGCTGGGCAGGATGATTTTGGTCGCCTTCTCGGCGTCGGGCTCTCGTTCGTCATCGCTCTTCAGGTGTTCGTGGTGATCGGCGGCGTCACCCGGGTCATTCCGCTAACCGGCCTCACCACGCCTTTCCTTGCGGCGGGCGGATCGTCGTTGGTCGCCAACTGGATAATCGCTGCTCTGCTTTTGCGGCTTTCTGACACCGTCCGAAACCAGCCACGGCTCGTCATCGACCCCACGCTCGACGCGAATTCTCGATTGGTGGTGGGCCAGTGAACAAGGAACTGCGCCGGATCAGCGCCGTCGTACTCGTCATGTTCGTGTCATTGTTCGTGTCGACGTCGATAATCCAGGTGGTGTCGGCAGACGGCCTGCGCGGTGACGGACGCAATGCTCGCACCCTTTACGCAAGCTATTCCGCCGAGCGGGGCGCGATCCTCGTGGCTGACGCTCCTGTCGCTGCATCGGCGCCAGCGCCCGATGAATATAAGTTCCAGCGCACCTACCCCCAGGGGCCGCTGTACGCGCCGGTCACCGGCTACTTCACCCTGAACCAGGGAAATACCGGTCTCGAAGGATCGCTCAATGACTATCTGAGTGGCACCTCGAACCAACAGTTTTTTGACCAGGTCAATTCGATTCTCACCGGACAGAACCCCAAAGGGGCGTCGGTCGAGACCACCATCGTTCCCGCAGTCCAGCAGGCCGCGTGGGATGCGCTCGGCGACAACGTCGGCGCCGTGATCGCGATCAACCCGAAGACGGGGGCGATTCTGGCAATGGTCTCCAAGCCGAGCTTCGACCCGAACTCGCTTGCCGTCCATGACAGTTCGCAGGTTATCGACACCTACGACCGGCTACTGGCTGACCCCACCAATCCCCTTATCAACCGCGCGATCGCGGGCAACCTCGACCCGCCCGGCTCGACTTTCAAGCTAGTGGTGACCGCGGCGGCACTCGAAAGCGGCAAATTCACTCCTGACAGCCAGTTCCCGAATCCGGCCCAACTGCAGCTACCCCAGAGTGTGTCAACGATTTCCAACGCGGAGGGCGGCACCTGCGGCGGCGGCGCAACAGTCTCGATTGCCGACGCGCTGCGGCTGTCATGCAACATCCCGTTCGCCCAAATCGGGCTTGCGGTCGGCGGCAGGGCAATCCTGCAGCAAGCAGAGAAGTTCGGTTTCAATCACAGCGTCGCCGTGCCGATGGCCTCGACCGAGAGTGTTTACCCTCGTGGGCTGGATGACCCGCAAACCATGCTCTCCGCATTCGGGCAGTCGAGCGTGCGTGCGTCGCCCCTGCAAATGGCCATGGTGTCGGCGGCTATCGCCAACGGAGGCACGCTGATGCAGCCCACGCTGGTAGACAGCATCATCGCCCCCGACCTGTCGGTGATCAAGAAGTCGCAGCCCACGGTCTTCAGCCAGGCCATCAGCAGGGCGACGGCCGCGACGATGACCCAGATGATGATCAACAACGTAAGCAACGGCGCAGGCAGTAATGCCACAATAGACGGAGTCGACGTCGCGGGTAAGACCGGTACAGCTGAGAACGGCGGGGGTAACCCCTTCTCTCTCTGGTTCACCGGATTTGCCCCGGCGAACGATCCACAAGTCGCCGTTGCCGTTGTCGTGCAGAACGGCGGAGGCATCGGCCAGGACGGTGCGGGAAACACCCTTGCGGCTCCGATTGCGAAAAAAGTACTAGAGGCGGTGCTATTCAAATGAGACCCACCAGCGGGCTCACTTTCGGTGGCCGGTACCAACTCTCAAGCCGCGTCGCGATCGGCGGCATGGGTGAGGTCTGGCAGGCCACCGACCTCGTCATCGGCCGCACCGTCGCCATCAAGATCCTCAAGGATGAGTACCTCGGCGACCCCGGGTTCCTTGAACGCTTCCGTGCGGAAGCGCGGCATGCGGCCCTCGTCAACCACGAGGGCATCGCCAACGTGTTCGACTATGGCGAAGAAGACGGCAGCGCGTTCCTGGTGATGGAGCTCGTCCCCGGCGAGGCGCTGAGCGCGATCCTCGAGCGCGAGCGCGTGCTCTCCACCGACCGAGTTCTCGACATGGTTGCCCAGACGGCGAACGCGCTACAGGCCGCACACGCCGCCGGTCTGGTCCACCGCGACATCAAGCCCGGCAATCTGCTGATCACCCCCGACGGCCGGGTCAAGATTCTCGACTTCGGAATTGCGCGCATCGCCGATCAGGTTCCGCTCACGGCGACCGGGCAGGTTATGGGCACCGTGCAGTACCTGTCGCCCGAGCAGGCCAGCGGGCATCCGGCTTCGCCGTCGACTGACATCTACTCACTGGGCATCGTCGCTTACGAGGCGCTCGCCGGCCGACGGCCGTTCACGGGCGAATCACAGGTCGCGATTGCGATGGCTCAGATCAATGAGACCCCGCCAGAGCTGCCCGTCACCGTCGCCGAGCCGGTGCGCAATCTGGTTTACGCCTGCATCGCGAAGAACCCAGCTGACCGACCCGCGTCAGCCGCGCTGCTGGCCCGAGCCGCCCAAGCGCTTCGTCGAGGGGATGTCGCGGCAGCAGCAGCGGCAGTGCCCGGCGTCATCGGCACGGGGTCGCTCGCGGGAATGGTCGGGCCGAACTACGGACAACGAACCGAAGCCACCCGCGTGCTGACCGCCGCGGTCCACGACTCCGACACGGCCCTTACCGAAACACGACGCCGCAACCCATGGACCTGGCCCCTCGTCGCCCTGGTCTCGCTGCTCGCTGTGGTGCTGATCGGCACGATCATCGCGATACTCGCCAACCCCGGCCCGGGCAAAGGCCCAGACAAGACACACACAAGTTCTGTGCCGAGCAGCCCCGCGCCAAGTTCGCCCTCACCCACGCCAACCAGTAGCACCGTGCTTCTCAACGACGCTGACATCATCGGTCTCACGAAGGCCCAGGCGCAGGATGCCCTCACGCAATTGGGGCTGCGGATGGACCCGGTAGACGGTGTCGCCGCAACAACGAGCGATCAGGTGGGCATCGCGTACAAGGTAAACCCGAAGGGCAACGTCAAAAAGAACGAGTTGATCGCAGTCTCGTTCTACACGGCGGTAGCGGTGGCCCCCGTGGCGACCCAGCCTGCGCCCCTTACGGTTCCGGCAGGGCCTTATCTTGCCGGCTCCACCGTCACCGTCAGCTGGCCAAGCTACAGCGGATGCCCGGTGGGCCACACCCTCACCGGCTTCAGTTTCGCTTTCAGCCCCACCGGTCCGGGTGGGCCCAATTTCGCCAGCGGGAGCAACCCGGTGAGCGCCAGCGCCACGTCGGTCGCGATCAAGCTCTCCGCCACGCCGGGAGACAACACGCTGTCGTACACCGCCCTGTGCACCGATCTCGAGTCGCCCCCTTCGGGCAACACCGTGATCACCGGCAACTAGGGAAGCCCTCGCAGGGCCAACGGCTACACTGGCAGAGATATTGTCGGGTTCGCGACCGGAAGAGAAGCTTGTGACTGAAGGCGTTACGCAGGGCGTTCGCCTGCTCGCCGGCCGCTACCAGGTGGGCGACCTCGTCGGCCGCGGTGGCATGGCCGACGTCCACGTCGGCATGGACACCCGTCTTGGGCGACGCGTCGCAATCAAGCTGCTGAAGCCGTCCCTCGCCAACGACCCTGCATTCCGTACCCGTTTCCGTCGCGAAGCGCAGGATGCAGCGAAAATGGCTCACCCCACGATTGTTCGCATCTTCGACGCGGGAGAAGAGTCGGTGCGCGAATCGAGCGGCGCCGAGACGCTCATTCCGTACATCGTGATGGAATTCGTTGACGGTCGCCTGCTCAAAGACGTCATCGCACAGGGCCCGGTTGAGCCCGCCGAGGCCTGCCGCATCATCGAGCAGGTGCTTACCGCGCTCGAATACTCGCACCGCGCCGGCCTCGTACACCGCGACATCAAGCCGGGCAATGTCATGATCGCCTCCAATGGCCAGGTGAAGGTCATGGACTTCGGCATCGCGCGCGCGATCTCCGATTCCGCAGCGACAATCGCCGAGACCAGCAGCATCCTCGGAACTGCCCAGTACTTCTCGCCGGAACAAGCGCGTGGCGAGACTGTGGATGCCCGCACCGACCTCTATTCGACAGGGGTCGTGTTCTTCGAGCTCCTCACCGGTCGCGCCCCGTTCCGCGGAGACAATCCAGTCTCAGTCGCGTACCAGCACGTCAACTCGGATGCCGTCGCGCCGAGCTCCCTGAATCCGAAGGTGTCTCCTGCCCTGGATGCCGTTGTCCTGCGGTCTATGGCGAAGGATCGCTTCCAGCGTTACCAGAGCGCCGCCGAGTTCCGCTCCGACGTCGAAGCGGCCGCTGCCGGTGAGGTGCCGGAGCGCAAACAGGTCGCAGTCAATGACTTCAACGCCACGCTGTTCGGGGTCAACCCAAGTTCAGTTGCCGGATCAGAGGCGACCCTGCGCCAGCTGACCGTCGATTCCGATGACCGCCGCGGCACTACCCAGAATCGCCCACCGGTGGCTTGGATCTGGGCAGGCATAGCGATCATGACTGCGATTGTTGTCGCTGTTATCTTCTGGACATTCAATCTCGCCGCCCCGCAACTGAGCAGTCACGTTTCTACCGACGTGCCCAGTGTCACGGGGCAGACCTACGAGAAGGGCTCGAAGACACTCGAGAATGCCAAACTCGTGTCGCAGAAGTTCTCCGAAGCAAGCAAAACGGTCGCCGAGGGCGTAATCATTCGCACGGACCCCGAGGCGGGAACCACCGTCGCCCCGGGACTGCACGTCAAGGTCTACGTTTCGTTGGGGGTGACTCCGGTGACGGTTCCCAACGTCTCGAACATGCTCGAGGCCGATGCTATTGCGGCAATCAAGGCCAAGACTCTGGTCTACGGTTCGACGACGACAACCAATTCGCCGGATGTTCCTGCCGGCGTCGTCATTAGTTCCGACCCCGCAGGGGGAGGCACCAAGCGCGCGGACGGCTCGACCGTCCGGGAGGGCGACACCGTCAATCTGATCGTCTCCAACGGACTCGTGAAGATCCCGGATGTCACGGGCCAGCCAATAGCCAGTGCAAGTTCGGCCCTGACCGCCCTGCAGCTGAATATCAAAGTGCAGATCGACAACACCTGCAACGGTGGCATCGTCGCTGCGCAGTCGATTGTGGGCGACAGCCCGCAGAAGTCCCCGATAACGCTGCGCTACTGCAGCGGCGGCTGAGCAAACCCGACGACCGGCCGGTCGTCTCAGAGGCCGCGTCCTCAGAGGTCCGTCGTCTCAGAGGCCGTCTCCTCAGAGACCCGTCTCCTCAGAGTTTGACGAGAGGTGTAAGCCCGCGGGCGGCCTCGGCCGCTTCTGGCAGGCCCGCCACGGCCAGCCAGTTTCCGATCATGCGATAGCCGCCCTCGGTAAGCACCGACTCGGGATGGAACTGCACGCCGTAGATCGGAAGGCTGTCGTGCTGCAGCCCCATGATCACGCCACCCGCGGTGCGCGACGTGACGTGCAACGAATCCGGAACAGTGGAATCGACAACGGCGAGCGAGTGATATCGGGTGGCCGTGAAGGGCTGCGGCACCCCGTCGTAAAAGTCGCTGCCGTCATGGGTAATCAGCGAGGTTTTGCCGTGCATCAATTCATCAGCGTGGGTAACTGTTGCGCCAAGCGCTTCGGCAATCGCCTGGTGACCCAGGCAGACGCCGAGCAGGGGTTGGCCAGACTTGAGCGCCGCGGTGACGATCGGAATGCTGACTCCGGCCGACGCGGGGGTTCCGGGGCCGGGCGAGAGCAGCACAGCGTCGTAGTCGCGGATGACGTCGGCCGCGACATCCACCGCAAATGCATCGTTTCGCATGACCGTGGTCTCGGCCCCAAGCTGCAGCAGGTAACCGTTGAGCGTGTACACGAAGCTGTCGTAGTTGTCGATGACGAGGACGTGGGTCATTGCGTCACCGTGACGTCCTGTGGGAAAACGTATTCCTGAGCCCAGGGGAAGACCCACGTGACGCACACCGCGAGCAGCGCGCCTAGCAAAATCAATAGGATCAGCAGCTTAAGCCAGATCGGGCGCGGAAGAATCCGCCACAGCGCACCGTACATCAGCCGGCCGCCGCAACCTGGGCGAGAGTGGCGATCTCCGGCGGAGCACCGCCTGCGCGTGGATACCACGTATCAAACACGCTGTACGCAATGAAGCGCTCGGCTGCCGACAACTTTGGGTTGCAACTGGTCATGGTGAGAAGACGATCAGTAGCGTTCGCCGACGGAACCTGCGGCACCGCATCGAGAACATCCACGCCGGTCGGCGGCACGTAGACCAGCGAGCGGAAGACGTACCGGTACCAGCCGTCTTGGGTCTCGATATAGATGCTGTCTCCCACCTGCAAGTCGGCGATATTGGAGAACGGGGCACCCCAGGTTGTGCGGTGTGCGGCCAGGGCAACGTTTCCTACCGCTCCCGGCATTTCGGTTCCCGGGTAGTGTCCGACGCCCACATCAAGCACGTCGTCTGTTCCAACGCCCTCGGCGATCGGTCGCTGATAGTCGGCACCAAAGCGCGGAACGATGAGGGTAGCAAATTGAACAGCGTTTGCCGGAGCCGCTTCCACCACGGGTTCGCCCGGATCGGGTCGGCTGCTTCCGACAGGTGCGGCGGCCTCGCTCTTGCCCCAGGTTTCGCTCAGCTGGCTCGCCTGCTTGTTCTGCTGGTTGCCAACAAGCAGGTCGTTGAGCCAGAGCTGCCATCCCAAAAACAGGAGCACGAGCAGACCAGCGGAGATGAACAGCTCGCCGACGACACCGATAAAGCTGACCCGGTGGCGTTTCTGGGCGCGGCGATGCGACACCAGGACCTCTTCGACAGCCATGTGGACGATTCTAAGCTGTGGCGGGCTTGCTACACTCGCTCACATGGCCCGTACGACAGCACGCACCAAGACCGAACGCCCTCAGAGCGCATCGGGCGAGCATGCCCCCAACCCGGTGTGGTTCAAGCCTGTGATGTTCGGATTCATGCTGCTGGGCCTCGTCTGGATCATCGTGTTCTACGTCAGCCAGAATCAGCTGCCGATACCCGCCTTGGGCAGCTGGAACATCCTCATCGGCTTCGGGATCATGTTTGTAGGGTTCCTGATGACGACGCGCTGGCGCTGAGTTCTCCCCGCACAAAAATTACATCCGTGTAGTTATACCCACTGTGGACAGCCCTGTGGATAACTAGGCCCTCGGGCTACGTGGGTTCGCCTCAAAAGAGGAAGAGTCGAGCGAGGGTGAGACCGACAAGCACCACAAAAACGCCTGCGACTGTGGCGATCTGAACCGTCCGCTGATCAATCCGTCGGGTGCGCAAGTAGATAAAGGCAACTGCCGCGCCCACAATCACCCCGCCGACGTGAGCCTGCCAGGCAATGTTCGCACCGGGCAGAAAACCGACGGCCAGATTGAGGCCAATCACGACAAGCAACTGCACGGTGTTGCCGCCGAGCTTGCGTTGGATGACGAAGAACGCCCCGAGTAATCCGAAGATTGCGCCAGATGCGCCGACTACTGGCGTCGTTGGTGCCAGAAAGAGAACCGCCACAGAGCCGCCGAAGCCGCTGAGCAGGTAAAGCGCGAGGAAGCGGATCCTGCCCAGCATCCGCTCCATGATCGGTCCGAAGATGTAGAGCGAGAACATGTTGAAGAGGATGTGCAGGAACGATGTCGGTGAGTGCACGAACAACGAGGTGATCATGCGCCACGGCTCGGTGTATGTGAGAGGGGGGTAGTAGAGCAGCGCCGAGGTCACCGGACTGTTCGGCAACAGTTGCAGCACGAAGATCACTGCACACAAGCCGATAATCGACCAGGTCACCACCGGCTGGTTCTTGGTGGAACGAAATGCCCCGGCCACAACCGACGGGCGGCGCGGGCCATTTGCCCGCGCCTCCTTCACGCATTCCGGGCAGTGCACTCCCACCGCAGCCTGGGTCTGGCACTGCGGACAGATCGTGCGGCCGCACCGTTGGCACAGCACGAAGCTCTGGCGGTCTGGATGCCGGTAGCAGAAATTGACCCGATCAGCCGGCACGCTCGACACCGCGTCAGACTTCGTCGATCGTGACGCTTTCGATCACGACATCGTTCACGGGCTTGTCACGAGAGTCAGTGTCGACCGCCTCGATCGCATCGACCACACGCTTCGATTCCTCATCGGCCACGGCGCCAAAAATTGTGTGCTTTCCCTGCAGCCACGGAGTGGGCACGGTGGTGATGAAGAACTGCGAACCGTTGGTGCCGCGCCCGCCCTGCTTTCCGGCATTGGCCATCGCGAGAATGTACGGCTCTGAGAATCCCAACTCGGGGTGGATCTCGTCGTCGAACTGGAATCCCGGGCCACCAGTGCCCTGGCCGAGGGGGTCTCCGCCCTGGAGCATGAAGTCTTTGATGATGCGGTGGAAGACAATGCCGTCGTACAGCTTGTCTTTCGACACCTTTCCGGTGGCCGGATGGGTCCACTCAATGGTTCCCGAGGCGAGGCCGACGAAATTCGCGACGGTCTTCGGTGCGTGGTTGCCATACAGGTTGAGCTTGATCGTTCCCAGGTTGGTCTTCACTGTGGCAACGGCGGTGTGGAGTGACATGATCACAATTCTTGCATGGCGACTCTTCCAGCTGCTTCCCTGTCAACCCCGTTCCCGTGTACAGGCCGGCGTGACAGTATGGACGCGACGATTCGTTCCCAATGGAGGTTCCCCGTGGCTCTATCGCGCAAGCGCAGGAAAGAACTTAACAGGCTGAAAGATCAGGCTGGCGACCTTTGGGACGACCAGAAGGAGCTGCTAGACCACGCATCCCGGGTCGTTCGAGAGGCAAGCCGTCAGGCCGCGCATTTCGCGCGCGAGGAGGTTTCGCCACGCGTTCGCGAGACGTATGAAGACACGATTCGTCCCGCCGTGCGCTCCGGTGTGGCTGGAGCTCGCTCGGCCGCGAGTTCGGGGCGCGACAACCTCGTGCACACGGTGCTCCCTGCGATGTCGACCGCGCTGGGCACTGCCCTCGCGGCAATCGAAGTGGCAAAGGACCGGCAGGTTCGCGATGCCATTCGTCGCGCAACCAGGGTCGGCACAGACATCGGAACCAGCGTGGGCGTCATCAAGCCAAAGCCCGCCGGTGCTGGCCGTTACATCTTGATCGGAGTCGGAGTTGTCGCGGCTCTCGGTGTGGCGTACGCCGCGTGGCAGACGCTGCGCGCAGACGACGACCTCTGGATTGACGACGAGGCGGCATCCTCGCCGCAAGACAACTGATCGCAACTGGTCGAACGATCTGAAACCGCAATGAAGCTGCGCCGCCAACATCTGGCGGCGCAGTTTCGTGTGTGGAGCCTAGGAGAATCGAACTCCTGACCTCCTGCTTGCAAAGCAGGCGCTCTACCAATTGAGCTAAGGCCCCGTGC
>JBDUDZ010000027.1:0-14594 GCA_040002635.1 Rhodoglobus sp. | reverse complement strand
GCTTTACCACCCTCGGTCGCGCGGTCAGTCACTGGAGTCCTCCGCGTCGGTGGCGATATTGCTCGCGTTATCCCGTGAAATCGTCAACAACTCGCCGAGTTCCACTGTGGTGAGATCGCGGGTGCGGCCGACGGGCAGGGAGCCGAGGCGTAAAGGGCCGAACTGACGTCGTACCAGCTCAATCACGGGGTGACCTACGGCGTCCATCATCCTGCGCACAATCCGGTTGCGCCCGGAGTGCAGGGTGAGTTCTACCAAGGTCTCGTTTTTCGAACCGCCCGGCAACGCGCGGGCCTTGTCTGCGGCAATGGGGCCATCGTCGAGTTCGATGCCCTTCGTAAGCTTGGAAATGGTCTGCGCGGTGACGGCGCCACTCACCTTAGCGATGTAGGTCTTCGACACACCGAACGACGGATGCGCGAGCACGTGCGCAAGTTCGCCGTCGTTGGTAAGCAGGAGCAGGCCAGAAGTGTTTGCGTCGAGCCGACCGACATTGAAGAGCCGTTCGTCGTAGTCGAGCGTGAATTCGCGCAGGTCGGGCCGACCGCCCTCATCGGCCATTGAGCTCACCACCCCGACCGGCTTGTTGAGCATGACGTAACGCTTGCTGGTATCGGTCTGGATCGCGACCCCATTGACAGTTATCAGGTCACCTGGCAGCACGCGGCGACCCGGCTCGTCGACGATATCTCCGTTAACTGTCACTCGACCGCGCGCGATCAGGTCTTCAGACACCCGGCGCGATGCGACGCCCGCGGCCGCCATTACCTTCTGCAGGCGTTCGCCCTCAGGATGCGCCTCGCTGAGCGGGCTATCGCTGGTCATCGAAACCCTGAGCGCCGTCTTCGAGCAGCGGCGAGATATGCGGAAGCTCGTCGATCGAGTTGATACCGAGTTGGGTGAGTAGCAGGTCGGTCGTCTCGTAGTGGATCGCGCCGGTCTCGCTGTCAGTGAAGGCCTCGGTGATTAAGCCGCGGCCGAGCAGGGTGCGCACCACGGAATCCACGTTGACCGCCCGGATCGAGGCGATCGAGCCGCGGCTGATTGGCTGCTTGTAGGCGATGACCGCGAGCGTCTCGAGCGCGGCCTGGCTGAGCCGGGTCGGGTTCTGAGTTAGCACGAAGTCGCGCACCACCTCGTCGTGTTCCGAACGCACGTAGATGCGCCAGCCGCCGCCCACCTCTCGCAGCTCGAAACCGCGCCGGACGCCGTCGCGCTCGTTGCGGCCGTCAAAACCGTCGTAGTCACGGACAAGTCGCTCGATCGACTGCCGTACGGCAGGAACCGGCACTCCGAGGGCGGTGGCAAGTGACACGAGCGACTGGGGCTCGTCAGCGACCATCAGGATGGCCTCGAGGGCGCGTTCAACATCGACTACTCGCTTGGCGGGAGCCTCCGGCTCGGCCTGATTGACCGCGTTTTCGACCTGCACGGTGTCAATTTCCATAGTCGGCTCCCAGATTCGCGAGGCTGTCGTCTGACCAGTGCTCGGCCGTCCAACGGAGGGTGAGTTCGCCAAGCGGCTCCAGTTGCTCGAAAGCGATCGCCGCACCACGATACAGCTCCAGCACGGCAAGGAACCGGGCGACAATCACACCCTTGAGCTCCGCACCGGCAATCAACTGGCGAAAGGTCATCGGCTCACCGCGACGCAACAGCGCCACTACGTGAGCGGCCTGCTCCCGGATGCTCACCAGCGGCGCATGCAAATGATCGAGCCCGACGACCGGCAGTTCACGCGGTGCCATCGCGAACGCGGCGAGCGCGGCAAAATCTTCGGGAGTTAGTGTCCACACCAGCTCTGGAGTTTGCTTGCGATATTTCTCCTCGAGGCGCACCGAGCGCACATGGCGCGTTGCCTCCCGCTCGAGGCCGGTAGAGAACCACGTCGCAGCTTCCTTGAACGCGCGGTATTGCAGCAGGCGGGCGAACAAGAGGTCTCGCGCCTCGAGCAGCGCGACGTCCTCGGCGTCGACTAGTTCCCCTTGCGGGAGCAGGCCCGCGACCTTGAGGTCGAGCAGGGTCGCGGCGACCACGAGGAACTCGCTGGCCTGGTCAAGCTCTTCCTCAGAGTTCACGCCGCGCAGGTAGGAGATGAACTCGTCAGTAATCTTGGAAAGCGAGACCTCGGTGATGTCCATCTCATGCTTGGCGATTAGCGTGAGAAGCAAGTCGAACGGCCCGTTGAAATTGCTCAGTGAGACGGAGAAGCCCGCGGTCTGGGACTCGAGCTCGTTCCCCGGGAGGGATCCTGTGCTTGCGTCGACCGCTGCGCCGCTATGCGACGGCACCACGGGCGATCAGTTCTCGCGCGAGTTGGCGGTAAGCCGCGGCGGCAGAATGCTCGGGGGCGAAGCTGGTGATCGGGGCGCCGGCCACACTGGCATCCGGGAACTTCACAGTTCGACCGATGACTGTCTCGAGCACCTGGTCTCCGAAGGTTTCGACGACACGCTCGAGCACCTCACGGGAATGCAACGTGCGGGCGTCGTACATGGTGGCAAGGATGCCGTCGAGCTCGATTGCCGGGTTTAACCTGTCGCGCACCTTGTCGATGGTCTCGACGAGCAGGGCGACGCCGCGCAACGCGAAAAACTCGCACTCGAGAGGGATCAGGACGCCGTGCGCGGCGGTGAGTGCGTTTACCGTCAGCAGTCCGAGCGATGGCTGGCAGTCGATCAGGATCACGTCGTACTGGTCGCTGACCTTACGCAGTACCCGGGCAAGGATCGTCTCACGCGCGACCTCGTTGACCAGATGCACTTCAGCGGCGGAAAGATCGATATTGGCGGGGATGACGTCGAGCCCGGTGAACGCGGTATGGACTATCGCTTCGGTGGGATTTTTAACGTTTCCCAGCAGCAGATCGTAGATTGTGGGCACGTCGTGGGTGGGCACGCTGAGACCCGCGGACAGTGCACCTTGCGGATCGAAGTCGATGGCCAGCACGCGGCGCCCATACTCGGCGAAGGCGGCACCGAGGTTGATCGTCGAGGTTGTCTTGCCGACCCCGCCCTTCTGGTTACAGAGCGAGATTATGCGCGCCGGCCCGTGCCCCTTGAGGGGCGGCGGCGGTGGGAAATCGGTCTGCGGGCGACCGGTCGGGCCCATGGTCGGTGCTTCGAGGCCCGACAGAACTGCCGAGTCATCCCGCTGCACCGTCATGCAGAAAGTGTACGGCGACGTATTTGGGGCTCGGCTCTCCCACGCACGTCCCACGACGGGTTCACCTCGACCACAGGTTGAAGGTTTCAGTCGTAGTCCTCGACGCTTTAATATGTCATCGTGACTTATGTCATGATGACCTAGTGGCCGTCGAAATCATTATGCTCAGTGTGCTGAGAGCAGGTGCCGTCCACGGCTACGAGCTGAAGCGCCGTGTGCAGCGCACGACGCTCAGCGCGCTCAGCAACAACTCGCTGTACCCGATCCTGCGGCGCTTCGAAGAGGCCGGCATCGTTACCCGCAGCGACGAGCCTCAGTCCGGAAAGCCCGACCGCAAGGTCTACACGATCACCGACGCCGGGCGTGCCATGCTGACCGATCTCATCTCCACGCTGCCCGCCAAGCTGGCCGCCAACGACGAGGAGTTTCTCGTGCGGGTCAGCTTCTTCCACGAACTGCAACCGGCACAGCGCCTCGCTATCCTCGCCGCGCGGTCCGCGATGCTGGATGCCACGCTCGGCCGGGTGCGCACTCTCATCGCCGAAAGCGACCAGGCTCCCACCCGCCTGTGGCGCAACCTCACCATGAGTCGACTCGTCGACGACTTAGAACGCGAACGCCAGTGGATCACCGAACTCGAAACGAAGGCAGCATCATGACAACCGCATCCAGTTCACCGATCGGCGCCGTCGCGCGTTATGGCCTGCTCATCGGGCCGCTGCTGAGCATGATCGATTCCAGCATCGTCAACGTCGCGGTGCCCGACATCGCGAAAGAGCTGTCAGCGAAACTCGACGACGTGCAGTGGGTGGTGAGCGGATACCTCCTCGCGCTCGGCGTCTCGCTCGCGCTGACCGCCTACCTCGCCAAACGCTTCGGCACCCTGCGGGTCTACACGGTCAGCATGATCCTGTTCGTGATCGTCTCTGCGGCCTGCGCGGTGGCACCCAACATCGAGTCGCTCATCGCGTTCCGTGCAGTGCAGGGCTTCGTTGGTGCACCGCTAGTGCCGCTGGCGCTCAGCATCCTGCTCGGCAAAGACGGCATCGGCGGGGGCAAGATCCCGATTTCAGCAGCACTAACCCTGTTCCTCGCTCCCGCCCTGGGCCCGACAATCGGCGGCCTGCTCATCGGTGCCGGTGGCTGGCGCTGGATCTTCCTCGTCAACATCCCGGTCGGCATCATCGGCCTGCTGCTCATGCTTCGGGTTCCCAAGCACATCGGTGCCCAGGCGGATGCCACAACCCGGTTCGACCCGATAGGTTTCGTCCTGCTCGGGGTTGGCCTGACCGGCGCACTCCTCGGCGCGACGGAGGGCACGTCGGAAGGCTGGGACTCGCCGCTCGCCTGGGCACCGCTCGGGGGTGGACTCGGGCTGCTGGTGGCCTACACGTTGTGGGCGCTGCGGCGGGCGCATCCCGCAGTCAATGTCGGCATGATCAGGCACAAGAACTCCGCGATTGCCCTGGTGCTGCAGGTGTTCTGCTCGGTTGTCGCTTTCGGAACCGTGTTTCTCATCCCGGTGTTCACTCAGTCGGTGCAGGGCTATTCGGCAGTCGAGACCGGGTTGGCGCTACTGCCCCAGGGCATCATCATGGGCCTCGGCACCTTCGTCGGGCAGAAGCTTTCCAACATCGTGCCGCTCAAGGTGCTCGTGGTCGCCGGCTTCGCGGCTCTCGCGGTCTCCAGCGTCTACCTGCTCTTTCTTGAGCAGGACACCCCGCTCTGGCTGACAGCAGTCGCACTGTCGGTGCGGGCGATAGCCATCGGCTTCGTCACCACTCCCCTGCTCGTGGCGATGCTGGCTCCGCTGCCGGAGGAGGAACTCGCTGATGGCAACACACTCTTCAACATCACCCAGCGCCTTGGTGGCTCGATCGGGGTGAGCATCCTCGGCTCGGTGGTCGCCGGGGGCACCACACTTGCCGCGACTATCGACTCATTCCACCTGGTGGGAGCAATCCTTATTGCGATCGCGGTGGTCTCGGCGATCCTCGCCCTGTTCCTCACCCAGCCGAAGACCGGCGACATCCCCATCGTCAACACCGTCGGCGAGTAACCGGGCCTAGCGCGCCCTCGGGTGTGCGGTGGTGTACATGTCTCGCAGCGTGTCTGCGGTAACCATCGTGTATATCTGGGTGGTCGCGACCGAGGAGTGACCGAGCAGTTCTTGCACCACGCGCACATCGGCTCCGCCTGCCAACAGGTGAGTGGCGAATGAGTGGCGGAAGGTGTGTGGCGAGATCGCCACGTCGAGCTTCGCCCGCTCGGCAGCCGCCCTGACGATCAGCCAGGCATTCTGGCGCGAAACCCGCTGCCCGCGGACGCCAAGGAATAGAGCTGGCGTCGACTTCCCGCGCACCGAGAGCACGGGTCTTGCGCGCACGAGATAGGCATCGAGCGCCGCCCGGGCGTAGCTGCCCACCGGCACAATCCGCTGCTTACTGCCTTTGCCGAACAACCGCACGATGTCGCCCTCGATCACGTCGTCGACGTTCAGTCCCACCGCCTCAGATACCCGAGCGCCAGTCGCGTAGAGCAGTTCCAGTAACGCCTTGTCACGCAGTGCCTGCGGGTCATCTCCGTCGGTTGCGGCGAGCAGGGATTCCATCTGCTCGATCGAGATCGCCTTGGGCAGCCGCATAGCGAGCTTCGGCGGCTTAGCGTCGGCCGCGACATCCACCGTGGCAAGGCCCTCGTCCAGCAGGAAACGGTGGAAGCCACGCACTGACGACAGCATCCTGCCCATGGATGACGCGGCAAGCGGGTGTTCGGGACGCGTGCGCAGTTCGTGTGCGAAAGCCGCGACATCCGCCTCGGTGATCGCCGTGGGATCGGTGACGTTGCGACTGGACAGCACGTCTGCGTACGAGTAAAGGTCACGCCGGTACGCCTGCACGGTGTTGTCGGAAAGGCCCCGCTCGATTGCGACGTGCCGCAGATAGCGGTCAATAGCGACGGTAAGGGACACGCGCGGGGAGCTGACCGCCGACATAGTCAATGCTTAGGTCGCTCGAGCGGATGCCCCGACCACGGCGAATCCGCGGCACCCAGGTTCTGCCAGCCTCCGGCACGACCGGCAGCCGCACTGAGCACTGCGATCGCGAGTATGGAGTTTTGCAGGCGGCGCGAGAGTACCCCGGCCACCACCTCATCGAGCGGCACCCAGCGCTGCTCGATTTGCGCCTCCTCGTCGGTGCGGTCGAAAACGACCGCGGTCGCACTCAC
The DNA here is from genome assembly GCA_040002635.1 of Rhodoglobus sp. Taxonomy (GTDB): domain Bacteria; phylum Actinomycetota; class Actinomycetes; order Actinomycetales; family Microbacteriaceae; genus Rhodoglobus. The sequence continues at coordinate 8,201 of JBDUDZ010000027.1, read as the reverse complement.
TCCCCGGGCAAGATACACCCGCAGCACTTCGCTACTGCCCCCCGGGGACGTCATGAATTCAGACAGCAGATCCCAGGTCTCCGCCTGAAGGTCCACCTCCTCAGCTAATTCGCGCTTCGCTGCCGCGAGCGGCGACTCGCCCGCGAGGTCGAGCAGGCCTGCCGGCAATTCCCAGTCGCGCATTCGAACCGGATGCCGATATTGCTTGATGAGCAGCACTCGGTCGTGTTCGTCCAACACCAGCACCGCGACGGCCCCGGTGTGATCCATATATTCGCGAGTTATCTCTTCGCCGTCGAGCAGAAAAGTGTCCCGCCGAATATTCCAGACCCGGCCTCCGAAGGCCACCTCGCTCGAAACGAGCTCGGGGAAATCTGCGTCGTCGCTGAGGCCACTCATGCCCTATGCATCCGCGGGCTCGGCGACCTCGAAGAGCCGACTCGCCTGCTGGCGCTCAAGGGCGGCAGCGATCAGGCCGCGGAACAACGGGTGGGCGTGATTCGGGCGCGACCGCAACTCGGGGTGGGCCTGCGTACCCACGTAGAACGGATGCACTTCGCGCGGCAGTTCGACAAACTCGACAAGCACTCGATCGGGCGAGATCCCCGAGAACACCAGCCCCGCCTCGGCGATCTGGTCGCGATAGGCGTTGTTTACCTCGTACCGGTGGCGGTGGCGCTCGGCGATCGTTGGCGCGCCGTACAACTCCTCGACTATCGAGCCGGGCTCAAGCGCAGCTTCGTAGAGGCCGAGACGCATGGTGCCACCAAGGTCACCGCCAGCGATGATGTCTACCTGCTCCGCCATCGTCGCGATCACGGGGTATTCGGTGTCGGGGTCGAACTCGCTGGATGACGCGCCGGCCAGCCCCGCGACATCCCGCGCGTACTCGACCACCATGCACTGCAAGCCGAGGCACAGGCCGAGGGTAGGGATACGGTTCTCGCGGGCGAAGCGCAGCGCTCCGAGCTTGCCTTCGATGCCGCGCACGCCGAACCCGCCGGGGATCACGATGCCGTCGAGGTCGGAGAGATGTTTCGCCGCGCCGTCTGGAGTTTCGCACTCGTCAGAGGGAACCCATCGGATGTTGACCTTGGATTCCAGGGCGAACCCACCGGCCTTAAGCGCCTCGGTGACTGACAGGTAGGCATCGGGCAGATCGATGTATTTGCCGACAAGCCCGATCTGCACCTCGTGCCTGGGGTCGTGGACAGCACGCAGCAGTTCGCTCCAGCCGTCCCAATTTACCGGTCCAGCTGCAAGGCCGAGTTGCTCAATAATGTACGAGTCGAGACCCTGCTCGTGCAGCATTGTCGGGATGTCATAGATGCTGGGCACGTCAATCGCGTTAACGACCGCCGCCTCATCCACGTCACACATGAGCGCGATCTTGCGCTTATTGCTCTCCGAAACGGGACGGTCGCTGCGCAGTACGAGCGCGTCGGGCTGGATGCCGATAGATCGCAGCGCCGCAACCGAATGTTGGGTGGGCTTGGTCTTCTGTTCCCCAGAAGCGTTCATGAACGGCACAAGCGACACGTGCACAAAGAACACGTTCTTACGGCCGAGTTCATGGCGCACCTGACGGGCTGACTCAATGAACGGCTGACTCTCGATATCGCCGACCGTGCCACCGATTTCGGTAATGATCACGTCTGGCGCGGGTTCGCCGTCTGGTCCGGGTTGCGCCTGCAGACGCATCCGGCGCTTTATCTCGTCGGTGATGTGCGGGATGACCTGCACGGTGTCGCCGAGGTATTCGCCCCGGCGCTCCTTCGCGATGACCTGCGAATAGATCTGGCCCGTTGTGACGTTGGCAGCCTGATTCAAATTGATGTCGAGGAAGCGTTCGTAATGGCCGATATCGAGATCGGTCTCCGCACCATCATCGGTCACGAACACCTCGCCGTGCTGGAAGGGGTTCATCGTGCCAGGGTCGACGTTGAGATAGGGGTCGAGCTTCTGCATGACCACGCGCAACCCGCGTGCTGTCAACAGGTTGCCCAGACTCGCGGCGGTGAGGCCCTTACCTAGCGAGGAGACGACACCCCCGGTGACGAAAATGTGCCTTGTAACGACCGTTTCAGAGTTAACCACCACGGGGTTTCATCCTATGCTCTCGTCGCGGTACATCGCCCCGACTCGCTGTGCGCCGCGCGCGAAACCCAAACACTGGGGTCAAGTGAACCTGCGAGCAGTCGCAGGGCACTAATTATCGAGACTGCGAGCGGTCTCACAGCACTAAGTGTCGAGACTCCGAGCAGTCTCGATCAACTCCCGGGCGTGAGCCAGGCCGCTCTCCGAGTCGGGCAGGCCCGAGAGCAGGCGCGCCATCTCTGAGATCCGGTCGTCGCCCTCGAGTTGCTGCACGCTGGAGGCGGTTACCGCTCCGTCGCTGTCTTTCGTGACGCGCAGGTGGTTTGTCGCAAACGCGGCGACCTGAGCGAGATGGGTGACGACGATCACCTGCGCAGTTCGGCTTAGCCGGGCCAGCCTCCTGCCGATCTCGATTGCGCTTGCGCCGCCCACCCCAGCATCGATCTCATCAAAGACAAAAGTAGGCACCCCGTCCCCGCCGGCAATGACAACTTCGATCGCCAACATGACGCGTGAAAGCTCACCACCCGATGCACCCTTCCCGAGCGCCCTCGCCTCGGCACCTACGTGCGGTTGAAGCAGGAAAGTCACTGCATCTTTCCCTGTCGGCGAGTAGTCAAAACGGTCCTCAACCACGACAGACACTGTGGCGTTGGGCATGGCAAGTGCACCCAGCTCTCTGGTTACTCGCTGGCCCAATCGACGTGCATTCGCCGTGCGGATGTCGGTGAGTCGGCCTGCAATCTCGACGACACGCTCCCGGTCGCGGTCGACGTCTGAACGCAAGGCCTCGATGCGGGTGGAGTCGTTTTCCAGTTCGAGCAATCGCGAACTGCCTGAATCGAGATAGTCGATCGCGTCATCGAGAGTCGGTCCGAACCGCCGAACGAGCGCGGCTAGCTGGGCTCGGCGTTCTTGCACGGCGTCCAACTCTCGCGCGCCGTCGGCGTCGAGACTTCCGAGATAGCTCGACAACTGACCTGAGAGCTCCGCGATCGTGATGGATGCCGCAGCGATACTTTCCGCGATCGGGCCGAGCGCCCCGTCATGCTCGGTGACCCGCTCCAGCTGGCGACGTGCAAGCGCCAGCAAAGACGTGACGTCACGCTCCTCATCCGGGCTCTCCGACGAGAGCGCTTCATGCGCTTCGGTCGCTGCCGAACGCAATGCCTCGAGGTTGGTGAGCCGATCCGCTCGGGTCGTGAGTTCGGCATCCTCGCCGCGCACAGGCTGGATCGCCTCAATCTCGGCTATAGCCGCGCCTAATTCTTTTGCCTCGTGCGCACGCCTGTCTTGCTCAGCGACGAGTACGTCGAGGTCACCCTGGTGCTCCTGCCAACTGCGGAACACGTCCTGATATTCGGCAAGAAGGGCCGCGAACTCATGTCCGGCGAATCGGTCAAGCGCTTCGCGCTGCGCCGTGGCGCTACGAAGCCGCACCTGGTCAGACTGGCCATGCAGCACGACAAGGTGCTGCCCCAACTCGCCGAGCACGGAGACGGGTGCGCTGCGGCCGCCAACTGTCGCGCGGCTGCGCCCCTCGAGTAACACCGATCGTCCCAGGATCAGCTCTGAACCATCCAGCTCGCCGCCGGCATCGCGCACCCGACCGGCGACCGCTCCGTCAGCATCGACCTGCCAGCGGCCTTCGATGACCGCCTGATCGCTGCCAGATCGGATGATTCCACTGTCAGCCCGCTCTCCGAGAAGCAGCCCGAGCGCTGTCACGACCATAGTCTTACCCGCGCCGGTCTCACCTGTTACCGCGGTGAATCCGGGCCCCAGGGGTAGGCGCGCCTCACCGATCACCCCCAGATTGCGGATGGAAATCTCCTCGATCACCTGTCGCGCGCCCCGTCTTGCCCAGCCGTCTCGGGGCCACGCCAGCCGGAAACGGGAAGGTTGAACTTGTTGACCAGCCGGTCGGTGAATGGTCCGGGGCTCAACCGCGCGAGCCGCACCGGCACCGGCGAACGACGAACGACCACACGGGAGCCTCGAGCGAGTTCATGGGTGCGACGGCCATCGCACCACAGCACACCGGTGCCCTGGGTGCGATCGAGCACCTCGACGGCAAGGGCTGAGTCAGGCCCGACGACCAGCGGGCGCGCGAAGAGGGCATGTGGGCTCAGCGGAACCAGGAGCAACGCCTCGAGACTGGGCCAAACTACTGGCCCGCCTGCGGAGAACGAATAAGCGGTGGAACCGGTGGGAGTCGACATCACGACGCCATCGCAGCCAAAGGACGAGAGCGGCCGGCCATCAACCTCGATGACCACCTCCAGCATCCGCTCGCGGCTCGCCTTCTCGACGGTGGCCTCGTTGAGCGCCCAGGTCTCGTATACGACTTCAGATTTCACCTTGACCCGCACCGAGAGAGTCATGCGCTCCTCAACCAGGTAGTCGCGAGCGAGGGCGCGATCAACAGTCGCGGTGAGATCTTCCCGCTCACTCTCAGCCAGGAAGCCGACATGGCCGAGGTTAACGCCGAGCAACGGCGCAGAGCAGCCACGCGCCAGTTCTGCAGCACGCAGGATCGTGCCGTCGCCGCCCAACACGATAACGAGCTCGAGATCACCCTGCTGAACCGTGTCGCCAAGAAGCGCGATGGGCTGCAGGTCATGAGCTTCGGCCATGATCCGCGCGTACTCGTCTTGCGAGAGCACGGGCGTGAGCCCTGCGGCGATGAGCTGGCGACAGACTGCGATGGCGGCGTCGAGCGAATCTGCGCGGCCGGTATGCGCGACGATAAGAATGTGCCGCTCGCCACCAAGCCGGTCGGAATTCACCGCCGCCTCCACTCTGTTGTTTGTCGCAGTCGTCACGCCATCGCAGAAACCTGCTTGCTCCATTCTGTCGGATTGCTGCCGACACTTTCGCTTAGCCAGACCAGATACTCGCGGTTTCCGGAGTTTCCGGCGATTGGGGACGGGAGGACACCGGCAGTTCCCAGCTTCACATCCCATGCCGCCCAGAGCACCTGGTTCACTGCATCCTCGCGCAGCCCGGCCGATCGCACGATTCCTTCGCGGATGCCCGTGCGCCCGACCTCGAACTGCGGCTTGACCAACAGCACGTAGTCGGCGGCGAGCCCCACCGTACGCACGAGGGCGGGCAGCACCGTGGTGAGCGAGATGAAGGACAAGTCCCCCACCACGAGCGTCGGATGCTGGGCAATCCCGCTCTGTTCGGCGAGTGTCTCTGCTGTCAAGTAGCGCGCGTTCGAGCCTTCGACCACGACAACCCGCGGGTCAGATCTAATTGATGCAACAAGTTGTCCGTGCCCGACATCCAGGGCAATGACGTGGGCCGCTCCGCGCTCAAGTGCCACCTGCGTAAAGCCGCCGGTTGACGCGCCAACATCGAGTACGAGACGGTCGAGAGGGTCGACTGCGAAGGCGTCAAGTGCGGCGATCAGTTTGTGGGCGGCTCGGCTCACATAGTGGTCACTGGGTGCTACAGCGAGCACCTGTTCCTCTCGCACGGGTGAGGATGGCTTGACTACGGGCACACCATCAACAGTCACGAGACCGTCGGAGATGAGCTTTGCCGCATGTGTGCGCGAACGGGAGAGGCCGCGAGCTGCCAGAGCCGCGTCGAGCCGCAACTCAGGCATGGGAGCCGGTGTTGTCCCCGCCCTCGAGCCGGTGCTGCAGTTCGTCATGCAACTGCGCGAATGCGGCCGCGCGCGAGTCGAGCGCCTGATCTTCGATGAGTCGCAGCCTCGGCAGCAGCGTGTTCGCCTCGCTCGCCGGCTCCGTTTGCGTTGCCGCGTTCAAATCACTCATGTTCACGAATATAGTTCCGCAGGAACCTCGAGCGCGTAGATAGCTGATCCTGAATTCCAGATTGACGCGGCGCCCGCCCGAAGCAGGTCGATCTTTGGGCCAGCCACAACAACCGATATGACAGTGCCTTCGCGACGCACCACCGACTCCCCCACCGTCGTCAGCGTCGCGATCCCGTCATTGGTTTCGACCGCCACCGGATAGGGCTCGTGAAGACCACGAAGATCCTCAAGGAGATACGTGGGTCGCTCGTTTACCGCGGCGGCCAAAACTTGTTTCGCCTGGTCGATACCAGTGAGCACCAGCGCCGACGGCAATCCGGCGCGGTTCGCACCGAGGATGTCGGTATCAAGCCGATCGCCGATCACCAGGGCATTGCTCGAACCGAACCGCGCAGTGGCCTCCTCGAAGATCGCGACCTCTGGCTTGCCAGCGACGATCGGAAGCCGACCGATTGCCGTGTGCACGGCAGACACCAGCGTCCCGTTCCCGGGCGCAGTACCCCGTGCCTGCGGAATCGTCCAATCGGTATTCGTCGCCACCCAGGGGATGTCGCGGCCCTCGCCCTGCAACGCAAAGGCGGCCTCGGCGAGCTGCAGCCAACCGACCTCGGGCGCAAAGCCTTGTATCACTGCGGCCGGCGAATCGAGCGCAGATCGTGTCACCACGAAACCTGCGGCAGCCACGACACTTGTGAGACCGTCGCCGCCCACTACGAGGATCGTTGCTCCTGCTGGCACAAGACCGGCGAGCAATCGCACCGCCGCCTGGGGAGAGGTAACGACGTCACCCGCATCAACACGCAGGCCGAGTCCGGTGAGGTGCTCGGCAACCGAAATATCAGTTCGCGATGCATTATTTGTGATGTAGCCGACCCGGATCGACGAGTCGAGCGCATTTATGCTTTCAACGGCATATGGAATGGCGTCGGGACCGCGATAGATTACGCCGTCGAGATCCGCAAGCACGACGTCAATGCCGGCAAGCAATTCTTCACTGCCCACTGGAGTCAGTATCTTCCACTTGACCTGCAGTTTCTCCGTAAACTTCAGGTTCGAGGTCTTCTTCGATCACCTCGATAGTGTCGTCTTCCGGGTCGCCATCCTCTAGCGCCTCGGCGGCAATTTCGGCTCGCGAGAACCATTCTTCGGCCTCCGCAGTACGGCCCAGCTCTTCGAGCACTGTGCCATACGCATCGAACAGCCCCGGGCTGTACGAGTACGCCGTCGACGGGTCCAATTGGGCGATCTCGAGTTCGGCGAGAGCCGCCTCCGGATGCCCAAGATCGAGCCGCGCGCCAGACATCGCTATCGCAAGCTCGACCTGAACGGGCACGGAAAGCGACGCTCGGACAACTGACCTCCCGAGCTCGAGCGCGCGCTCTGGTCGACCCAGGCCGCGCTCGCTGTCGACCATCATGGGCAATTGATCATCGCGGCCGGTAATGCGCCGATAGGTACGCAGTTCACGTAGAGCGAGTGCATAGTCTCCCGTGGCATAAGCGGTAATCGCTAGCGTCTCGCGCACAACGCCGATCCGCCCCGCCCGCCGAGCAGCAGAAATCGCGTGTTGGTGAGCCAGGGTCGGGTCGTCTTCGATGAGCCGCGCCGCCATCACCAGGTGTTTGGCGACTCCCTCGGCGTTCTCTTTGCTGAGTGTCTTGAGTTCGTTGAGCGCGATCCTGTCAAGCTCCTTGGGGCTCACGTCCTCAGGAACGAACGGGTCGTCGTGCTGCGATCGCACTGACCGGGTTCCGAAGGGATCGCGGTCTTCTGGCAGCTCACGCTCCCGCGCATCGCGATCGCCGCGGGCAGGAGCACCGCCCTTTGTCCACAAGCGCTTCTCATCGGGCTTACCGGCTCGTGCGGTGTTGCCGTTCCATGGCGGCTTGCCGGATGCCGCTGCATCCCCCGTCTTCTTCCAGGCAGGTTTCGACGTGGCATCTGCCGGTCGACCGCCGCGCGCCGAGGCTCCTTCTGCGGGCTTGCCGCGTGCGGGGCGACCCTCGTTGGGTCTTCCGGCACCGGGACGACCGCCAGTCGGCCGACCGCCTGCCCGACCGGCAGACCGATCGCCGTGCGGTCGGCCGCTCTCGCGGTTGTCGTCGCCTCGCGAATCACTCACTGGGATCTCCTGGGCCTCGTGGCCAACTGGTCTTGATGAACTTAACGCAAAATGGCCACCCGGTGCCGTCTTTCGACAAGCACTGGGTGGCCAATTTACAAAGAAGTCCGGCGGTGTCCTACTCTCCCACAAGGTCACCCTTGCAGTACCATCGGCGCAGAGAGTCTTAGCTTCCGGGTTCGGAATGTGACC
>JBDUDZ010000026.1:0-15312 GCA_040002635.1 Rhodoglobus sp. | reverse complement strand
GCAGCCGAAAATGCCGGCGCCTCACTCGCGCCGTACCTCACGCGGTTGAACCTGATCCGCGCCGCGCACCCGGCCCTGCGGCAGTTGCGCAACCTCGACATCCACTGGAGTGACGATGAGTCGATCCTCGTCTACTCGAAGTACCTCGCTGCTCCATTTGTCGATGGTGGCAAGGCCGACGCCATCATCGTCGTCGCGAACGTCGATCCGCATTCGGTGCGCGAGACGACAATCCATCTCGACCCGACTCGGTTCGGGTTCGAGGCGAGCGACAACTTCAGCGTCGTCGACCTCATCACGGGCGCCAGGTTCGACTGGGGCCTCAGCAATTTCGTCCGCCTGGACGCGTTCACCGAACCGGTACACATCCTGCACGTCCAAAACCCGAAGGGGTAGCCATGGCCGCCAAAAAGGATCCTGCAGAGACGCCAACACCGCCGGTGGCGCAGAATGTTCCGGCGCGCACGGCCGCTGCGAAAGCTCCGGCAACCCGACTCCCGGATTTGAACCCCGACCACGTGGCCGCCCTCGTGAGCGGCTCGCACCCGCAGCCGCACGCCACGCTCGGCCAGCACGCCGTAGACGGGGGTTTCGTCATCCGCGCAGTTCGTCCGCTCGCCGCCGGGGTGACCGCCGTTCGTGCGGACGGATCCCGCGTCACCCTCGACCACCTCACCGGCGGTCTCTGGCAGGGGTTTGCTCCCGGCGCCGGGCAGGCCTATCAGCTTGAGACCAGCTATGAGAACGGCCCGACCTGGACTGTGGGTGACCCATACCGCTTCGTGTCCTCGGTCGGCGAAGTGGATCTCTACCTTTGGGGCGAGGGGCGGCACGAGCAGATCTGGCAGGTGCTCGGCTCGCACTACCGACCGCACGAGGGCGTCGAAGGCACGTCGTTCTCGGTCTGGGCCCCACACGCGCGGGCAGCCCGCGTAGTCGGAGACTTCAACGGCTGGAACGGCGCTGGCCACTCGATGCGGCGACTCGACGACAACGGCGTCTGGGAGTTGTTCATGCCCGACCTTGTTCCCGGCAACGGTTACAAGTTCGAGTTCCTCAGCCGCGGCGGCGAATGGGTGACCCGCGCCGACCCGATGGCCCGCTACACCGAAGTGCCACCCGCGACCGCCTCAAAGGTTGGCCAGTCGCTGTACGAGTGGGGCGACGGCGACTGGATGACCCAGCGCGCGGCCACCGACCCGCACAACTCCCCCATGAGCATCTATGAGCTCCATGTGGGCTCGTGGCGGCCCGGACTCGACTACCGCGCGCTTGCCGACCAGCTCATCGACTACATCCGCGAGCTCGGGTTTACCCACGTGGAGTTCATGCCGCTTGCCGAGCATCCGTTCGGTGGATCGTGGGGATACCAGGTGACCGGCTACTACGCGCCGACCAGCCGGTTCGGGCATCCCGACGACCTCAAGTACCTGATCGACCGGCTGCACAATGCCGGCATCGGCGTGATCATGGACTGGGTGCCCGGGCACTTCCCCAAAGACGAGTGGGCTCTGGCTCGGTTCGACGGCGAGCCGGTCTACGAGCACTCCGACCCGCGCCGGGGCGAGCAGATGGACTGGGGCACCTACATCTTCGACTTCGGACAGTCGCAGGTGCGCAACTTCCTGGTGGCCAACGCGCTGTACTGGCTCGAGGAGTTCCACATCGACGGGCTTCGAGTGGATGCCGTGGCGAGCATGCTCTATCTCGACTATTCGCGCGAAGAAGGCCAGTGGCTGCCCAACATCTACGGCGGCCGAGAAAACCTCGAAGCGATCAGCTTCCTGCAGGAAGTCAACGCCACGGCCTACAAGCGCAACCCCGGCATCGTCATGATCGCCGAGGAGTCGACCTCCTGGCCGGGCGTGACCAAGCCGACAGCTGCATCCGGGCTCGGCTACGGACTGAAATGGAACATGGGCTGGATGCACGACTCGCTGCAGTACATGCAGGAAGACCCGATGTATCGCTCGTACCACCACAACGAGATGACGTTCTCGTTCGTGTATGCGTTCAGCGAGAACTTCCTGCTGCCGATAAGCCACGACGAGGTTGTGCACGGCAAGGGATCGCTGCTGCACAAGATGCCCGGCGACCAGTGGCAGAAACTCGCCAATGTGCGCGCCTATCTCGCATTCATGTGGGCGCATCCGGGTAAACAGCTGCTGTTCATGGGCAGCGAGTTCGGCCAGCCTTCGGAATGGTCTGAAGAGCGCGGCCTCGACTGGTGGATTCTCGACCAGCCGATCCACCAAGGCCTGCAGAAGCTGGTCGGAGCGCTCAACCGCACCTATTCGGCGTCGCCTGCGCTCTGGGAGCAAGACAACACTGCCGCCGGATTCGAATGGATCGACGGCGGCAACTCGGCGCAGAACGTTATCGCCTTCGTGCGCTGGTCGCGTTCCGGCGACCCACTGGTTGGGCTCTTCAACTTCTCGGGAAACCCGATCGGGCCCTACCGTGTCGGTCTGCCTTTCGTGGGCACCTGGGACGAAGTAATCAACACGGATGCCGTCGAATTCGGCGGTTCCGGCGTCGGCAACTACGGCTCGGTTGAGGCCCGCGACGAACCGTTCCAGGGTCGCCCCGCCTCGGTGGAGCTCACGCTTCCCCCGCTCGCGGGGCTGTGGCTGGCGCCGCGGAAGTAGCTACTGGCGTTCGCTGTCGCCGCTGTCTACCTGCTTTGCTGCCCAGGTATCGGGCCGCAGCCGCATGTTCTGCAACAGGAACGAGACACGACCGGGCTTCTTCGGCGCCTCGGAGCTCGGCCGCAGCAGTTGGCCGGTGACCGGATGCCGCAGGTCGTACCCCGCAGCATCCACAGTTGTCGAGTACCCCGCCGCGATCTCACGCCTCATCGCGGCCTGCGACCGCCCGCCGATCACCAGCCAGGCGATGTAGCCCGCCGCGAAGAGCACGCCGAGCGCGACAGTGGCGACGACGGGAATCCGCGCCACCAGTGCCACAACTCCCACGATGGCGAAACCGACGCCGACGTACAGCGCGATAGTCGCCCGGTCGCGCAGCTGACCTGCGGTCGGCCCTGGCAGCAGCGCTGGGTCGCGCTCGGTGAGCATCAGCCGCAGCCGGTGAGCAGGGTCATCGGGCGGGGCCCTCAGTACAGCAGGCCGGCAAGCCTGCGGCGGGCGGCGATCACCCGCGCGTCATCTGCGCCGGCAATCTCGAAGTAATCGAGGAGGCGAGTGCGCACCCGGTTCTTGTCGGCGGCATCCAGGGTCGAGAACAGGTCGAGCAGTCGCCCGAAGGCGTCGTCGACGTGGCCGCCCGAGACGTCAAGATCGGCAACAGCGAGCTGGGCTGCAACATCATCGGGATGTGCTGCGGCAGTTGAGCGCAGATCGTCGGCATCCGCGCCATCGAGGCGGGCGAGCAGCGAGACCTGCGCAAGGCCCGCGACGGCGAGCTGGTCGCGGGGATTCTGCGCAATCGCCGTCTCGTATTCCTTCACGGCAGTCGCGAAGTCGCCAGCGGTTATCGCGTCGTAGGCCTCCTGGTGATGCGGGGGCAGCGGCTCCTCGGCCTGGACCGAAGCGCCAGGGTCGACGGGCTCGGTTGCACCGTCGGCGCCGGTCTCGCCCACGTCCAGCGTGCCTGTGACGTTCTGCTGGGCGGCCAACTGAAGCAGTTGCTCGAGCACGTCGCGAAGTTCGGGCTCTGGCAGCATCCCTGGGAATAACTGGATGGGGCGCCCGGCAACTACCGCGGCGACAGTTGGCACCTGGGTGACCTGGAACGCTTGCACGAGTTGCGGGTTTGTCGGGCCATCGACGGTTGCGAGAGCGATGCGGCCGGAGTATTGCTGGATCAGCGGGCCGAGGGTCGACTCAATTCCCTGACCAACGAACTCGACGACAACGGGAACCGTCGACGACAGGTCGAGGATTTCACCGAATGTGGCGTCGGTCGCCGAGCGAATCGCTCCCCCAGTTGCCGCAGCGGCCGCCGCGCCCTGGGCCGGTGCCGGAGGCCGCACAAGCGAGGAGAGGTCGACGGCGCCACGCAGGCTCGCCGAGTTGATCGGGGCGTTCGTCATCCCAGCTCCGTTGCCGTCACAAGACCCTGGCTGTATCCGAGCAGCACAATCTTGCCGCTGCTGCCCACGGGCGGCACGTAAAACAGCAGTTGGTCGCCGTATGTGGCGATTACGCCCTTTGTGCTCACCGCCACCTGAGACAGGGCTTTCACCGCACCTGTCGGGTTTATCGCCGCGCCAGCCTCAACCGGGGCGACGGTTGTCGTTTCGTTGAGGTTCACTGCCACGATGGCACCCGCGTTATTTGTCGCGAGAGCGATGGGGGTCGCCGATCCGAGTAGGTGGCCGAAGGTGATCTTCGCCGTCGTCGGGAGAGCCGCGATAGCCGCTTTCTTATTCGCGAGGCCGACGGCGAGGCGCAAGCTGTCGCCGGTCTTGTCAAAGTCGAGATAGGACGGGCTGTCGACATCCCGCTCGAGGATGTCGCCGTATGCCATCGCCACATCCGAAGCCGACATCTTCAGGATGTTGCTCGCTGGGCCGAGTCGGGCGGCGCCCACGTTTGCGGGAGCAAGTTCTGGCAGTTTCGCGGAAGGCTCGAGGGTGATTGCATAACTCACCTTGTAGTCGGACCGCGGATCGGCCTGTTCCAGATAAAGGGCTACCGGCGGAATTGTCGCGTCTTTGTCGTCTTGGAGAACCGCAAGAACCGTGCGTGGCCAGGTGGCTGTCTGTTGCGGCAGCACGACCTTCACCGGAGCATCAGGGATAGCAGGCAGCGCAGCGATTGATGCGTCAGCGCCGCGAATGCTGTAGTTGGCGAGCCGCAGTTGCAGCGCGGCGCCGTCGAAGCGGGTGGCAATGAGCGTCGCGTCACGGGCTGCGTCGGCTTTCGTCGCGACATCGACAATCCGCGCAACGATTCGGCCGATCTGCCGGGAGGTGGCGGCCGGCGGCGGCAGCTCAGGTGCCGTGGAAATCTCTGAGCTGCTCGGCGTCGGGGTGGGTGCAGCACTCGACCCTGGCCAGAATTTGGCGCTACATCCAGAAAGCGCTATCGCCCCCACCAGAATCACGGGAATGGCGATCATGCCGCGACGACGACCGCCGGCAGAGGCAGGCAATGCCTTGCGGGGGGTGATTCGGCCGCGACGACGTGGAATCTTAGGCATCTTCTGCGGTTTGCGGCGCGGCCCTCGGCCACTGCGCATGTGATTCGTTGCCCACAGCAGCAACACGAGGCCCATGATGAGCACGATCGAGCCCCCGACGATCAGCGGCCCTGCCCACGGTGTCGAATTGTTTAGAGGCCATGACACACGGATATCGGAGGGAGCAGGCTTGGTGCCATCCGAGATGATGATGAATGAGACGTCTTTTGGCGCGTCCACGGTGAGGTTGAGAGTCTTTGACTTCTTGTAGTCGTCTATCCAGAGATCTGAGCCGCTGGGATCCGGAACGGTCTTCTCAGTGCCCTTGACGAGCTTGCTGACAAATTTGTCTTTGCTGGAGTTGTAGCTCACTGCGTTGTAGCTCGCATCGCCGATCCAGCCCAGCACGTCGGAGGTGCGCCCGTATGCGGCGAAGATCTCACCGCTGCCGTTGATGGTGACAGTCTGGCTGCCGTCATACGCGTTGAGGCTGGCCCCGTCGATCACCGTGACTGCCGCGCCCGAGTTCGAGCTGGTGGAGACGCTGACCTCGTCTGGCAGCGCAAGAATCGTGCGCTGGGCGATGCCCGCACAAATGAGCACTGCCGCGACAACGAAACTGATGATGGCGAAAACAAATCGCACGAGACCACTCCTTTCGTGCCGCCCCACCCGACAAACGGTCGTGGCCCCCTCCAACCGCGGTATTAACAACACGGCCGCTCGCGCTAGGTACGAGAGGAGAGGCTCCCTATAAAACGGGAACAGCAGCAACAAAGACATTCAACGATAGCCGATGTGCCTGCGGCGGCCTAACCCTTGCTCTGGGAAGTCGCTGGGAGAGAACTGTACGCGCGGCGCTATCCGGCCCCACAATTCGACAGTCATTCGCCCAGGAGCATCGCGCTAAACTCAAGCCATTCCCCCAATCACGCAAGGAGAACGCATGGCTGCGGACGCGACCGACTTTGGTACCGAGATGCGGGGTTACCGCAAGGACGAGGTTGATCGTGCCGTCCAAGAGATGCGCGCGGAGCTTCTCAAGGCCCAAAATGACAGGTCGGAATCGGCTAAAGAAGTCAAGCGCCTCCTGGCCGTGAACGAAGACCTCCAGGCCGAACTCGACGAGACCGGAAGCCCGACTTACGCGGGTCTCGGCACCAAGCTTGAAAACACCCTGCGCGTCGCAGAGGAGCAATCCACTCGCCTCATCGGGCAAGCCGACATCGACGCTGAAAAGATGCGCAAGGCCGTGCAGGCTGAGGTCGATGCGCTTCGGGCCGAGAGCGCAGACACAGCAAAGAAGCTCGTGGATGAGGCACAGGCGCGCGCCCACAAGCTGGTGGACGACGCGACAGCAGAAGCCGCAGACCTCACGAGCCGAGCGCGTTCCGAGGCCGACATCCTGAATGAGGACGCGGTTCGCGAAGCCGCCGCGACGCGCAGCGCGGCAGCCACCGAAGCTGCCGAGGCCAGCGCTCTCGCCAAACGCGTAGCTGCCGCGCTGAAGGCCGAAGCCGAGCGCGCGGCAGCCGAAATGAAGGTCCAGGCGGCCAAAGAGGCAGCTGAAGCTCGCGAGACCGCGGCGCAGCTCAACCGCGATTCAGAACTCGGCCGCGCGAACTTCGAGAACGAAGATTCCACTCAGCGTGCAACCCTCGCCCGCGATATCGAGCAGGGCCGCACCGATCTTGCACGCCAACTCGAGACGGGCCGTGCTGAGCTTGAGGCGGAAATCACTACGGCCCGCGAAGCGTTAGCCCATGACACCGCCGTCACCAGGGCCCAACAACGCAATGAGGCCGCGGCGGCACAAGAGAAACTGGCAAACGACACCGCCGCCGCTCAGGCGAAACTCACTGCCGACATCGAAGCCGGCTACGCCACACTGGAGGCAGACACCGAATCGGCCCGCGCGACGCTGGAGGCTGACACGGGTGCGGCTCGCGCAGCACTTGAGGCAGACACCGCGACGGCACGCGCCAGCTTCGAAGCGGATACTGCTGCAGCTCGCGCAGCGCTCGAGGCCGACACCGCCGCGGCACGCGCCAGCTTCGAAGCTGATACTGCTGCGGCGAAAGCAGCGCTCGACTCTGACACAGCCTCGGCTCGGGTGGCCCTCGACTCCGAAATGAAGGCTGCGCGCAATGACCTTGCCGCCGAGACGGCGTCTGCCCGCGCCCAGCTCAAAGCCGACACCGCGCGGCAACGCGCCGCCCTGGATTCCGAGCTGACTGGGAAGCGCGCGGCAGCCGAAGCCGAAATCTCCGAGGCGCGTGCGAAACTCGCGCACGATGTCGAGCAGCAGACGACAGACCTGACGCGCGACATCGAGCGGCAGCGGGCCGAGATCGCTGCTGAGATGGAGACCACCCGGGCATCCCTCGCTCACCAAATCGACGAGACCTCGACCACGCTCGCTCGAGATGTTGAGCAGGCACGAAACGAGCTCGAGCTCGAGCTGAAGTCGCGCCGAGATGCGGCCGAGAAAGACTTCCTGGCCAAGCACCAGGAGGCGACAAGTCAAAACAAGAAATACCTCGACGAAGCCCAGCTGCAGCTCACCGCGGCGGTGACGCAGGCCGCCGAGAAACGCAAGGAGGCGGAGACGCTGGATTCCACCTCCAAAGCCGAGGCGAAGGCCGTGCGCGAGCAGGCACAGGCGCAGGCGCGCGAGGTGCTCGAGAATGCGGAGTCGCGTTCGGCCGCCATCCTCGACGAGGCTCAGAAACGCAGCAGCGAGCTCGTGTCTGCCGCCGAGGAACGGCTCGCCAAGATTAGGATTGAGCGCGATACGGTGGCTGGCTACTTCGAGAATCTTCGCGGTGTGCTTCAACAGGCCGAGAACGTCACCGCCGAAGAGTAAGTCCAGAAGAGTAAGTCCAGACGAGCAAGTCCAGTCGAGTTAGTCCAGACGAGTAAGTCAACAAGCCGCACAAAGCAGCAGTTCGCACGAAGCAGCAGCAAGGCAGTGAGCGCCCAGTTTCGACGATCGAAGGACCGCCGTGAAGATCCAGAACCCCTTCCGTCTTGGCCTATTCGGCGGCCTCGGTGTGCTCGTTGCCGTTGCCATCGGCAGCACTGTGGGCTCGCTGGCCACGATCCTCACCTATGTGGGAGCCGCGCTGTTCCTGGCGCTCGGGCTCGATCCGCTCGTGACCTGGCTGGAAAAGCACAAGTTTCCGCGCCCGCTCGCGATAGTGACTGTGCTTGTTGTCGTAGCCGGCGTGTTCACCGGCCTCGTCTTCGCGATCATCCCGGTCATCTCCGAACAGGTGCAGACCGCGGTCAAGACTGTGCCCGGGCTCATCACTGACTTCAACAACGGCACGATCCCCGACAACATCAAACACGCCTTGCCATGGCTGCCGGTAGACGACATCATCAGGAATATCCAGGATGCCGTCGCCAACCTCGACTTCAGCGGGATCGGCGGGGGCGTGCTCAGCGTCGGCATCGCCATAGCGACCGGCGTGACCGGCGGGGTTGTAGTCCTCATTCTCACTATCTACTTTGTGAGCTCGCTCACGAGCCTTAAGCGCGGCATCTACCAGCTTGTCCCGGCGTCGCGGCGCCCGAAGTTCATCGACCTCGCCGAGCAGATCAGCAAGGCGGTCGGTCGCTACGTAATCGGGCAGGGCGGGCTGGGTCTTGCCAACGGCATCCTGTCGTTCATCTTCCTGACCCTGGTGTTTCCCGCCCTGGGATTCCCGATCAAATATTCTGCGCTGTTCGCTTTTATCGCATTCCTCGCTTCGCTGATTCCGCTGGTCGGCACAGTCTCGGGCGCTGCGGTAATCACTGTGCTCGTGCTCCTATTCAACGGGCCACCCAGCGCGATAGTCGTCGGCATCTACTACCTGATCTACATGCAGCTTGAGGCCTACTTCCTCTCGCCGCGGATCATGTCACAAGCCGTCAAGATTCCGGGCGCGGTCGTCGTGATTGCTGCCCTCGCGGGTGGCACGCTTCTGGGCATTCTCGGAGCACTCATCGCTATCCCGGTGGCGGCCGCGATCATGCTGATCATCCAGCAGGTTGTTGTGCCACGGCAGTCCGAGCTCTAACTCGATTCAGCCCCAGGTCTTAGGCAGCGGCAGCACCCCGGGGTTGACGCACGCCACGATCTCGCTGAGCACGCGCGAGGTCTGCTCCTCACCCACCCACAGGTGCTTGCCGCCCTCGACTGCGACAAACTCCAGGTCGGGCACACTCGCGAATCGTTCGCGCGCCTCGGGTGGGCGCAGGTAGTCGTCAAGTTCCGGCACAATTGCGACAAGCCGCTTGCCGCTACCGGCCCAGGCCGCAATCTCGTCGGGCGATGTGCGTTTCAGCGGCGGGGAGAGCAGGATCGCCCCATCGATCGGATGCTGCAGCCCGTACTTGAGGGTGACCTCGGTGCCGAACGACCAGCCCACCAGCCACGGGTGCGGAAGATTGCGCTGCAGCACGAGATCCATCGCGGCGGCGAGGTCCCACTGCTCATCCACGCCCTCGCCAAATGCGCCCTGCGATGTGCCACGGGGTGAGGAAACCCCGCGGAAGTTGAACCTGAGCACTGCGACATCCGCCAGCGCAGGCAGCCGCGCCGCGGCCTTGCGGATGATGTGCGAGTCCATGAAGCCGCCACCGGTCGGCAGCGGGTGCAGCGCCACCAGCGTGGCAACGGGTGCCACCGATTCGGGCAGCGCGAGTTCGCCCACCAGGGTCAGACCGTCGCGGGTGTGCAGCTCGACGTTCTCGCGGCGAGCCGGCAGTTCGACACCGCCACGAATCTCGATGGTCACCTGACAGCCCTCACGGTCGAATCTTCCAACAGTGAGCGTGCCAATGACGTCGGCCGGCAAGATCGTCGGTCTCACCCATAATCCCGTCAGCTCGCCACGTCACGGTATGTGCAGTGCCAGGCTGGATATCAAGGCCGCAGCCTGGGCAGGTGTAGATCTTTGCCGCGCTGGCGGCCGAGATGGGCTGCACATTCCAGATACCGTCGCGACGCGGCTCAGTATGAAACCGGGCGATTAGTGCTCGGCCGAGATCGAGCTCCCCGTCATCCCCGGCCTCGAGACGCCGACCGCGGGGCCGGTTCGATCTGGGCATGCTGCAAGCTTACGTCTGACGACGCAGCGGCATCGCCGAGCACGACCCGTCTACGGTCAGTACCAGCCGACATTCTCGGAGTGTGACCAGGCACCGCACGGGGTGCTGTAGCGATCGGTGATGTAACCCAGCCCCCAGGTGACCTGCGTGGCGGGATTAGTAGCCCAGTCGGCACCAGCCGACGCCATTTTCTCCCCCGGCAGCGCCTGGGGGATGCCGTAGGCCCCGCTGGGGTTGCTGGCGTAGACGTTCCAGTGCGATTCACGATCCCACAACGACACCAGGCAGGAGTACTGGTCATCTCCCATGCCCATCGACTTGAGAATCTCGTACGCCACAGCCTGCGCTGTACCCGGGTCGGGCACGCCCGCGGCGGGCGCCGATGCAGATGCGGATGCCGCCGCCTTCGGCTCACTCACCGAGAAGTCATCACGGCTCGCGCCGTTGGAGTACTTGCCCGCCACGGTCACGCTCTGCGCGACTCCGTGTCGCCCGGGAGCCACCACTGCCAGCGCAGGCGACGAGCCGTAGGGCGGAGCCAGCGTTGCGAACAGGAAGGCGAAAGTCACGAAAGTAGCAAAGAGAGGCAGCGACCAGCGGGCGCGCCGATGACGCCCCGAGATATCACCGCCCGCGCTCTTCAGCTCGGCGCGGAGCGCGATGACCTGCAATTTGCTCCCCACAATTCGGCAACTTTAGACCATGGGGCCGTCAAAGCCCCGAAAGGCGAGCAGGATGCCGGCCACGGTTGGGGCCAAATAGCCCCTGCGGGACGGCCGCAGGATGCGGGAAGCGCGAAGCCGACGGCTCGGTTCAGCGCACCGCGAGCATGACGTCGACTACCGCATCGAGGAGCATGTCAACCTGCGCCTCGTTGTAGCCACCCTTCTTTCGGCGGAACACCACAGTGCGTACCTGGTCGACACTCATCGCTGTGCCTTGCTGGAAGTAGTTGGTGAGGCGGACAGCCAACGCATCAACGTCACGCGGGTGATAGCCGTCGGTGAACGGCCCGGTTCGCGAGAAACGCTTGCCGGGATCGCGGGCGAGGCGGTCGAGGATGGCTTGAGCTGAACTGCGTGCCTGCGCATACCACGCAGCATTTCCGGTCTCGGCGAAGGCTCTGTCGCGCTCACGGGAGGCGAATGCGTCTTCGAGGCGCTCCAGCGCGGCATCCACATGACTTGTCGAGTAGCCACCCTTCTGCATGGCAAAAGCCATCTGGCGAATACTCGCCGCGTTCACGACGCTCTGGGCACCACGATCGGCGGTGTAGGCCGCGCGTGCTTCCTCGAGGAAATCCTCGACCTGATCGACTTTGTAGCCGAGTTTCGATCGACGGCTGTGGGGAAAAGTGTTGCTCACGCCTCTATTGTGCCTTACCCGCACTGTGCGCCAGGTGACGTGCCGTTCAGGGAAGTGCCATTCAGAAAAGTGCTACTGGCAATGGTGATTCAGGCGAAGATCACGAACAGGGCGAAAGCCGCCGCCGCCGAGAGTAGCGACGAGTCGATGCGGTCGAGAAAGCCACCGTGCCCGGGAAGGAAGCTGCTGATGTCTTTGATGCCCAGGTCGCGCTTGATGAGCGACTCGGTGAGGTCGCCACCGGTAGCCGTCGCGACAATGACGACACCGAGAATCACCCCGAGCCACCAGGGCTGGTGCAGCATGAAGATCGACAGCAGTATGCCGGCGATGAGGGCAGCGGCGACCGAGCCGGCAAAACCCTCCCAAGTCTTCCCGGGGCTGATAACCGGAGCCATCTTGTGTTTGCCGAATGCGACTCCTGTGGCGTAAGCGCCCACGTCGACCGAGATGACGACAATGAGGAACGCAAGCGTCCACCATTGCCCGCCCTCCTGCGCGGTCAGCAGCACAGTGAAGCCTCCGAGGAACGCCACGTAAACCATGATGAACGCGCCAGCCGCGATGTCGCGCAGCGCGTTACTCGCCGAGGTGCGGGCGCTGGGGCGGATCAGCTCCACGAGCCGCCAGAGTGTCACGAAGGCGATGCCGCCCAGGGTCGCAAACCAGAGACCGGGCACGAGAAAGAAGAAGGCTGCGGGAACGACGGCGACTGCCGCGATGACCGTCGGGATACGCGGCACATCGCGACCACCGATGCGCAGCGCACTAGCGAGCTCGTAAGCGGTGAATCCAATGAGCGCGGCCGCAAAAATCATGAAGAACGGCTTGAAAACGATGAGACTGAACAACAGGGCGAACCCGAGGATCAGCCCGACCAGAATGGCGCGAAGCAACGGTCGCCCAGTTCGCGCGTTTATCTTGTCGTTTGTTGCCCGAACCTGCGCGTTGATCTTGTCGTTGGTAGCCCGAACTTGCGCGTTGATTTTTTCGTTCGTGGCGCGAACCTGGTTTTCGAAGTCGGATGCCATCTAGACCTCGAGCAGCTCGGCTTCTTTTTTCTTGACTGCGTCGTCAATCGCGTCGACATGCGCCTTAGTCGCCGCATCGAGATCTTTCTCGGCGCGGGCAATCTCGTCTTCGCCGACCTCCTTGAGGCCGTCGAGATCATCTTTGGCCTTGCGACGGATGTTGCGCAGACTCACCCGCGCCTGCTCCGCCTTGTCACGCACAATCTTCACAAACTCGCGGCGCCGTTCCTCGTTGAGCTCAGGAAGCGTCGCACGGATAACGTTGCCGTCGTTGCCCACGCTCGCACCGAGGTTGCTGGCCCCCACAATCGCCTTCTCGATGTCTTTGAGCGCGTTCTTGTCGAACGGCGTGATCAGCAGCGTGCGCGCTTCCTGGTTCACCATCGAGGCAAGCTGGGCAAGCGGTGTCGGGGTGCCGTAGTAGTCGACGAGCACCTTCTGGAAGAGGGCCGGGTTGGCGCGACCGGTGCGAACTGTGGCGAAGTCGTCTTTGGCGACCTCCACAGCCTTCTGCATCTTTTCTTTGGCCTCGGCCAGAACGTCCGTGATCACGGGCAACTCCTTTGTGTCAGCCCAAGTTTAGAGGCGCGCTGGGATCGACGCGACAGTGCCCTCCCTAACCCGGGAGGAAGGCTCACCCAAAGGCCGCGAAGACTGCGAGCAGTCGGGCGCAGATTACCCAGAGCAGAACCAACGCCACGACGCTCAGTGCCGCCACCCACCACGAACGTAGACCCCGCAACATCCGCTGACGAGACCACCGGACCCCGATCACGCACAACGGAATGCCCACTATCGCGAAACCCGCGGCGATCGCAAGTGCGGGCAGGGGATAGACGGGCGCTCCGAATACCCAAATGAGGAGGGGCATGAGCATGAAACCGAATCCGAAGATCAGAGTGAGGATTGCGAGCACGATCCACCCGACGCGGGCACCCGAATCACCGGCACGCTCTACTATCGGCGGGCTCAATTGAACGCCGGAGTGTGGGTGGTTTTCGTCGTGTGCATGTTCTCTTTCGCCTCGTCTGGAAATTCCGAACTCGGGGCGGATCCCCGGATAAGCAATTGTAGAAGCGAGCAGGAGGCTCGAGAAGCACTTGCGATCGGACAGTCGCTTAGCCGACGCTCAACAGAACGATCCCGAGAAGCACGACCGCAGCGCCCACCAACCGTTGCACCGGATGCGGTTCACGGAACAGCAGCCACCCCGCGAGCCCAACCAGCACCACACTCACCTCACGCGCTGGGGCTATCACCGACACCGGGGCCAGCTGGATTGCCACGAGAATAAGAATGTAGGCCAAAGGGGCGAGGACGCCGAAGAGGAGCACGGCGATCTTGTGCTCCCGGGCGACCTGGAGGGTGGCGCGCCCCTGCCGCAGCGCCGGGATTGCCAGGAGGAGCAGCTGGAACACGACGCTTCCCCAGTAGAGGCCCACCGGCGGCATCCCGAGGCGGGTCACCGCGGTCGCGTCCCACAGGGTGTAGATCGCGATGAGCACCCCCACAGCAAGGCCATAGAGGATGCCCGCCCGGTTGTCTCGCGCCCGCGAACGACCGCCCGCGAAGCCGATCACCATCACACCCGTCACGACGAGGGCCGCACCCAGCAAACCGTGCCAGGCGGGCCGCTCGCCGAGCAGCACTATCGCGAGCACCACCGCCAGTAGCGGCCCACTGCCCCGTGCCAACGGGTAGACCACCGAGACATCGCCCAGGCGGTAGCCGCGTTGCAGGGTGAGGAAGTAGATAACCTGCAGCGCTCCGCTCACTGCGGCCAGCGGCAGCCAGTGCAGCAGGTTCGTGCCGCTGCTTGCCAGCGAGTAGATGCCGAACGGGGCGAAGACGATGGCACCCACCACGATGCCCGACCAGATGAACCCGGGGCCGCTCGTGCCCACGCGCTTGACTGCGATGTTCCAGGTGGCGTGCGCGATTGCCGCGATGCCGACGAGCAGGGCGACCGTCATGGGCCGGGCTGTGTGGTCGAAGCAGATGCCACTGTCGCAGAGCTGTGCACTACCGCGCTGCGCCGGGTCTAGTTGCTGACCAGCGTGCCGATGCGGTCGCCGCGGATTGCCTTCGTCACGTTGCCGCCGGGCTCCATGCCGAACACGACCATGGGCATCCCGTTGTCCATGCACAGGCTGAAGGCCGTGGAGTCCACAACCTTGAGGCCCTGAACTAGTGCCTCCTGGTAGGTGATCTTGTCGAGCTTTGACGCGCTCGCGTTCTGGCGCGGGTCGGCGTCATAGACGCCGTCGACGCCGTTCTTCGCCACGAGAACCACGTCGGCGCTGATCTCGAGCGCGCGCTGGGCGGCGACCGTGTCGGTGGAGAAGTAGGGCAGCCCGGCGCCCGCGCCAAAGATGACAACGCGGCCCTTCTCGAGGTGGCGTTCCGCCCGGCGCGGAATGTAGGGCTCGGCAACCTGGGTCATCGAGATCGCGGACTGCACGCGCGTGGCAGCTCCCGCCTGCTCGAGGAAGTCCTGCAGGGCGAGCGCGTTCATTACTGTGCCGAGCATGCCCATGTAGTCGGCGCGGCCACGGTCCATGCCACGCTGGCTGAGTTCGGCCCCGCGGAAGAAGTTGCCGCCACCGACGACAATCGCGATCTCGACGTCGGCGGATGCCGCGGCGATCTCCTTTGCGAGGGCGGCAACCAC
>JBDUDZ010000025.1:0-15635 GCA_040002635.1 Rhodoglobus sp. | reverse complement strand
GCCGGGCTGAACGACGTGCTCATGATCACGGGTCGCAACAAGAATGCTCTCGAGAACCATTTCGACAGGATGACCGAACTCGAGGCCACCCTCGAGGAGAAGGGTGACGTCGACAAGCTCAAGAAGGTCGAATACTCAAACGACCTGGCAGACATCCACTACGTGCGCCAGGGCGACCCGCGGGGCCTCGGCCATGCGATTCTCCGTGCTCGGATGCATGTCGGCCACGAGCCGTTCGCCGTGCTGCTGGGCGATGACCTGATCGACCCGCGTGACCCCCTGTTGTCGCGGCTGCTCGAAGAGCAGAACAACCGCAACGCGTCGGTGATCGCGCTGATGGAAGTCGACGCGGCAAGCGCCCATCTCTATGGGATCGCGACCGTCGAGAACACCGGCACTCCCGACCTGGTGCGCATCACCGGGCTCGTCGAGAAGCCGCCCGCCGGCACCGAACTCTCCAACTACGCAATCATCGGTCGCTACGTGTTGCAGCCTGACGTGTTCGATGTGCTCGAGCACACCCAGCCCGGCAAGGGCGGCGAGATCCAGCTCACCGACGCGCTGCAGGTCATGGCTCGCGACAAAATCGCGGGCGGGGTCTACGGCGTAGTCTTCCGTGGTCGTCGTTATGACACCGGTGACCGGCTCGACTACATCAAGGCCATCGTGCAACTTGCCGTGGAGCGCGAGGATCTCGGGGTAGAACTTCGCCCCTGGCTCAAAGAGTTCTCCGCGACCCTGGAGTAGCGCGCGTGTCTACGCCCATCCCGACCCTCACCGAGGGGCTCACCACAATTCGACCGATCCGGCTGCGGGATGCCCGGGCTCTCGAACGCGAACTCATGGAGAACCGCGGCTGGTTGCGCAAATGGGAGGCGACAAACCCGCACGGGCCCATGTCGTTCGACGTGCGCTCGAGCATCCGGTCGCTGCAGCAGAACGCGCGAGCCGGATTCGGGTTGCCCTTCGTCATCGAATACGACGGCCGTCTCGCGGGCCAGCTGAACGTCTCGTCGATCGGCTATGGCTCGCTATCGTCGGCGACTATCGGCTACTGGGTGTCTGAAAAGTTCGCGGGCAAAGGTGCGACCCCCACCGCGGTTGCCCTCGCCAGCGACCACTGCTTCTTCAGCGTGGGCCTGCACCGCATGGAGATCTGCATCCGGCCAGAGAATGAACCCTCGCTTCGGGTCGTGGAGAAACTCGGCTTTCGCTACGAGGGGCTGCGTCGCCGCTACATCCATATCAACGGCGACTGGCGTGACCACTTCTGCTTCGCCCTCACTGTCGACGAACTGCCCACGGGCGTGCTGCGCCGCTGGCTCGACGGCAAGGCTCCGGTCAACGATGCCGCAGTGCCTGCCGCAGACCGCGCAAAGGCAGAACGCCCGCTCGTGCCGTGATGCCTCACGCGCTGACAACTGCCTTCTGATCGACCCCGCATAGCGCGCGCCTCCCGGCATCCCGCGAGCGTGCTCGTACCGTAGTGGAATGGAACTTACGGGTCTTGGCGGCGGCGTCATGCTCGCCATCGCCGCGGTCCTTTGGCTCGCCTACCTGCTGCCGAGCTGGTTCCGCAGCCGCGAGTATCTGGCGACCGAGAAGAACGCAGTGCGTTTGCAGCAAACCATCCGCGTGCTCGCCGAAACTTCTGAGGTACAGCGCACAGAGATGTTGCGCAGCCTGCCCAGCGGGCCCGTCGCCGTCGGACGCCCCGTGCGCCAGGTCTTCGAAACGCCCGACCGACGCGCAGCAACATCGCTCTATCGATTGCGGCGCACGCGCCTAGCTACGGCATTCGTGCTGCTCGTGAGTGTGGTCGTGGGCCTCGTGCAGGTTGGCGTTCTGGTCGCAGGGGCAGGCGCGGCCGGGTCGTGGCTTGCGCTCGGGGCATCCGCGCTCGGGGCGCTGAGTTCGGTGGCGATGCTCGGTCGTCTCGCTCAGATCGCGCAATCGCGTCGCACCCCGGCCGCGCAATCGTCGCGACGCACCTCTCTGGGGCATGCACCGGCCGCGGTTGCCCGTCAAGACTGGACCCCGGTGCCGATTCCCCGGCCGATGTATCTTTCGCGTGCCGCTGCGCCGGCGGCCCCGTTCGCCGATCCCCGTGTCGAGCTGGAACTCGCGGCGGCGGCGGCTGAGCAAGCCTTGCGCGACATCGAACAGCCGCCGGCTATCGCACCCGCCCTGGCGCCCGCCGCGGCATCGACAAGTCGCTTCGCGAGCATGGGCATCGTGGATGCCGTGTCGAGCCCGGGCCCAGACATCGACGCCGCACTCGCCAACCGCCGCCGCACCGCAAGCTGACATGCCCCGCCCGGACTGGGATCTCGTGATCGTCGGCGCGGGGCCATCCGGATCAGCTGCGGCGATCGCCGCCCTCCGCACCAAGCCCGACGCCCGCGTGCTGCTGCTCGACCGTGCCCCGGTCGGCCGCGACAAGGTGTGTGGCGACGGCATCGCGCCGCATGCGGTTGCAGAACTCGCGGCCCTCGGCGTCGACGCCGTACTGCCGGCCGAGAAAGTTGCTCGAGTGCGTCTCGTCGGCCCCGGCGGTGGCGGCGCCGACGCGGTGACGGCAAACCCGGGCTATGTGATCCCGCGTGCCGAGTTCGATGAGCGAATCCTGCAGGCAGCGATCGCAGCGGGCGCGCGATTCGAGGTGCATCGGGTAAGAGCGGTGACGCAGGCCGGCGACGGCGTGACAGTTGATGGCCGCACGGCATCCGTGGTGATCGGCGCTGATGGCAGCAACTCGGTGGTCCGCCGCGCGGTGGGAGAGCCGGCCAACCACGGTCGGGCGCTCGCTGTCGCGATTCGTGGTTACGCACCAACTCCGGCAGGCCAGCCCGACGAGCTTCTGCTGCGGTGGGATGCCCAGCGCGAGGGAGGGCTCTGCTACGCCTGGGCTTTCCCGACAGCCAATGGAACCACCAACGTCGGTTACGGGCTCTCCTCGGCCGCACCGACGCACTCCCGCGCGCACATGGAAGGCCGGATGCGTGACCTCCTGCCCGAGTATCCGCTTGATGGCGTCGAACTCGTCGGCCACACGCTCCCGCTGACCGTGAGCCGGCCCCGTCCCGCTGTTGGCCGGGTGTTACTCACCGGCGACGCGGCGAGCCTCATCAACCCATTCACCGGTGAGGGCATCTACAGCGCGATCGCCTCGGGCGTTCTGGCCGGCTCGGCTGCGATGGCGGATGCCGCGGGCCAGACCTACGCGAAAGCTCTCGCCGCGCGCTTCGGCAGGCAACACCGGCAGAGCACAGCGCTGTATCGGATCATCGACTATCCGGTCGTGCTCGACACTGTTATCCGTGCCGCCGCCCGCGACCGCCGGATGTTCGATCGCCTCCTCGAGGTCGGCCTCGGCGATGCGGCATTCGCCCCGGCCGACTTCCTCCGATTCGGGCGCTACGCTCTCGCTGGCGCGCCCCGCCGGGCCTGATACGTTCGCTCAGGCCTCCGACGGTCACGCGATCACGTGCGCCATGGCCGCCGCAGCGAGGCCGCCCAGCGCACCGCCGACGAGCGGCCCGACCACCGGAACCCATGCGTAGGCCCAGTCACTGGATCCCTTGCCGCGGATCGGCAGGATCGCGTGCGCTATCCGCGGGCCGAGGTCGCGCGCGGGGTTGATCGCGTAGCCCGTTGGCCCGCCCAGCGAGGCGCCGATGCCTACGACAAGGAGGGCCACTGGCAACGACCCAAGCGCGGCGAGCCCAGCTCCGCTGCCGTGCTTGCCGAAACTGAGCACGACCAGCACGAGCACGAAGGTGGCGGTCACCTCGGTGGTGAAGTTCCATCCGTAGCCGCGCAAGGCAGGTCCGGTCGAGAAGACCCCGAGCTTGACGGCGGCGTCTGGCTCGCCGTCGAGGTGTCGCTTGAATGCCAGCCAGGTCGCGGAAACGCCGAGTATCGCGCCCAGTAGTTGGCCCGCGAGGTAGACCATCGTTGAGGCGGCATCCACTGGCACACCGGGCACAAACTCGGTCGCGCCGCTCGCCACTATTCCGATCGTGATGGCCGGGTTCAAATGCGCACCGGATGCGACGGCGACAGTAGCGCCCGCGAAGACTGCGGCGCCCCAGCCCAGGTTGATGAGAAGCCATCCACCGCCTTGTCCTTTCGACGCCGTCAGAGTTGCGGTGGCAACAACGCCGGAGCCGAGGAGCACGAGCAGAGCGGTTCCGACCAGTTCCGAGATGAAGACTGTCCAGAGCATGTTTTCGGTGACCTTTCTGCTCGTGCCCCCTCGCCCTAGACGCTAACTGCCGGCGGCTGGGCGGCGGAGACTATGCGCTCCGCCGTGAAGCTGACACCGCCGATTCCCCAGCCGCCGCTCGGGGCGTTGAGGATGTTGATCCAGGTGTCATTGCTGCTGTGACCGCTGACCGTTAGTTCGTCAACGATCTGGGTTGCTGCTTCGATGAAGGCTGCGCGTGTGTCTTCTGAGTTGAGGCCGATATCGGGCAGTTTGAGTTCGACCATCACGATAGGGCGCGGCTCGCCACCCCCGTAGATGTCTTTCGGTTCGAGCAGGTGAACGGTTCCGCCCACGATCGACGTAAAGAACTGGTTGCCCTCGGCACCGCTTGCATTGACCAGTGCGGTCGTCAAGCGGGGAAGGATCTGCGCTTCGCCCTCCGGGGTGAGCTCGCCGCGGGGGGCGGTGACGGTGATCGGCATGTGTTTGTTTCCTCTCGATAGGTAGCTAGTACGTGCGTACTAGAATGATGATTACTAGGATGGGCGTACTTGTCAAGTCGGAGGGACGAACCTGATGAAAACCACTCGCACTCGCATGCTGGACGCCGCTGTGGAGGCGATCCGCCGCGATGGCGTCGACGGCATGTCATTCACCGACGTACTCGAGGCGAGCGGAGCCGCTCGCGGGGCGATCTATCACCACTTCCCCGGCGGGAAGTCGCAGTTGGTCTGCGAGGCAGTCGAAGGCTATGCCCGTGACATCGAGGGGCACCTCGCTGCCCTTGAGGGGGAAACCCCGGCAGAAGTGGTCGCGGCGTTCTTCAGTACTGTGCGACCACTCGTCGCCGATTCGGCCGCGGGCCGCGGCTGTGCCCTTGCTGCGGGCACCCTTGCCGCGAGCCACGCCGAGGGTCTTGCACCGGTCCTGCGCGACGCGTTCGCTCGGTGGACAGACACGCTGGCCGCCCGCCTGGGACGGGCAGGTGCCGGGGATGGCGCCCGCGGGGCGGCGGTAACTCTCCTTGCCCTACTGGAGGGCGCGCACATCCTGTGCCGGGCGGCCGCGGACATGGCGCCCTTCGACTCCCTGGTCACCTCCGCTGGGGGCATCGCCGCCAGCATCGCCCCTCCCGAGCTCGCTGACGCGCCCCGCCGGACCTGATAACCTTGCTAGGCAGTACGGGCCCTTGGCGCAGTTGGTAGCGCGCCTCGTTCGCATCGAGGAGGTCAGGAGTTCAAATCTCCTAGGGTCCACCCGTCGCCACAGTTCGTGGCATGTCTTGTGTGTGGCATTCTTCGCGCCTGAAGAACACGATGACTTTCGTCATTTCCTCGCGCGGAGCCTCCCCTCGAACGTGGGCAAGAATCAAATAACGGGTCGCGAGTAGAATCGGGCAAAACCGTGTTCGCCTGTATACCGAGGACCCGCAATGTCTAACCTCAAAGAGTCACTCGACAGTCTCATGGAGCTGTCGGGCGCTAAGTGCGCCGCTTTGGTGGATAGCAATTCCGGAATGGTCATCGGGCAGAGTGGCTCGGGCAAGAATATGGATGTCGCCGCCGCCGGAAATACCGAGGTCGTCAGGGCACAACTGAAGCTCATGGAAGATCTCGGGCAAACCGACACCATCGACGACATCCTGATCACGCTGACAACTCAATACGACATTCTTCGCATTTTGACGGCGCATCCGTCAATGTTCATCTACCTAACGATGGACAAATCGAAATCCAACCTGGCGCTGGCCCGGTACAAGGTCGCGGAGTGCGAAGGACAACTGGTCTTATAGATCTCGGGAGCTGGGCTCCCAAGTACACAGTCACAGCTCGGGGAGGGCGAGGCACATGACGATGCAAGGCTTGATTCACGGAAAAGTTAATCCGGCGGGGGTGCGATCGTGAGCGATCTATCGCGTTTCCTTCCTCGTCCGCGTCGGGCAGCCGCGGCAGTACTTGTCGACTATTCGGAGCCAGACAGCCCCTCGTCGTGGTCGGCGAAGCTTGATGCTTTTGTCCCTGGCACCACGTCGGCCGAGCCGGCAACGGCGGCGGTTGCCGCACCTGAGACCAAAGCCGCCCCGGCTGCTGCCGAAGTGGCAACTGCCAGTCCATCTGGCCTCAGCCTCGAGCTCCAGAAGATGCTGGACTTCGAGGGCGCCATGTGCGTCGCTCTCGCAGACAGTGACTCGGGCATGGTGCTCGGGCAGGCGGGAGCTGGCATCGAGATGGAGCGCGCCGCCGCGGGTGCATCGATGATTCTTCGTGCGCGCCGCGCAACCGTGAAGGCGCTTGCACTTCCAGACCAGATCGACGACCTGCTGCTGACGCTCACCACTCAGCTTCACATCATCCGGCCCCTCACGAAAAAGCCCACGATGTTCATCTATCTCGTCGCCGACAGGTCGAAGGCGAGCCTCGCGATGGCACGCTACAAAGCGACAGAAGCTGACGCAAACATCTCCCTGTAGCCGCCAGGTTATGCGGCCCCAACGGGGGCGGGTGGCCGAAGCTCGCTTCACGTATTCTGGAGATGAGATTGCCCGGCTTGACGGCCACAGACCTGTGGGATCACGACGACCCGACGGCGGAACTCGATTGAAATGGATGCGTAAATGACGATGGAGTCAAGACAAGTGGACGAGGAGCCGACTCCGGGAACTACGCCGCGCCCCACACCCATGGGATGGGCACAGGCCGCTATCGCCGTGAACTCCGTGCTGCAACTGTCGATCCCCATGTTGCTAAAGCTTGAGCTCAACGACCACGAGCCCCTCTACATCGATTTTCGTCATCACGCCTTTGCCTGGTCGACTCCGCTTACCTCCTTCCCCGCTGACGCCGTTCTCCTCGGTCTTCAGACTCAGCCCATTGAGCTTGATGCGCCGTTGCTGTTTGACCTGCCCGGACAAGATCTTGACGGCTTGCTGTGGCTGATCGGCACCAACTCGTTCAGCGGCGCGCGGGCGTCGTGGCTGGCTTCGGATGACCGCTATAAGTTGACTCGCTGGCCGAACCTCACCCAACACATACACTCCATGCGCCAGATGCACATGATCGCGATGCTCGGCAACGCCTACCTCAGTTCGAGTGAATTGGCGGCCATGGCGGGGGTCGAAGAGCCTGACGCGCAGCGTTTGATCAACGCACTCAGCCTGATGAGAATCCTCGCCCAGTCGACAGAGGTTCCCGCTGCCGTCGTGGCTGAGCAGCCGGTGGCCAAGCGTGAGAGCCTGTTCGCGCGGTTGCGCGCGAAACTGGGTCGCTGAGCGTGGCCGAACACGTCATCCTCTTCACCGGCCCGATGGGCGCGGGCAAGACCACCGCAATTCAAGCTGTCAGCGAGATTGCCGTGGTGTCGACTGAGGCAAACAACTCCGAGCGTCACCTGGTAGACAAGCCGACGACGACAGTCGCTCTTGACTACGGCGAGATCCTGCTCGACGGCGAAGAGAAAATCCGCCTGTATGGCATACCGGGGCAGCGACGTTTCGATTTCATGTGGGCGATCCTGAAAAAACGCGCGCAGGGAATGGTTTTGCTTGTCAATAACGACGCTCCCGATCCGATCGGCGAGATGCTCACCTATCTCGACGATTTTCGTGAGCTCTACGACCGAGGAGGCGTCGTGGTCGGGGTCTCCCGCTCCGACGTTTCGTCTGAACCGTCCCTCGCGGCGTACGGGGATGCGCTAGCGGTCGCGCACCCGGGTAAAGTCGTTCCCGTGTTTACTGTCGATCCACGCAACAACGACCACATGCGAATGGTGCTTCTCGCCCTTGTCGCGAACATCGAAATGCGCGCCCTTTTTGGCCTGACGGAAAGCCGGTCGATATGACCACGGCCGCGCACGCCGACCCGGCGGTGATTGCCGCTGC
Source organism: Rhodoglobus sp. (assembly GCA_040002635.1). GTDB lineage: Bacteria > Actinomycetota > Actinomycetes > Actinomycetales > Microbacteriaceae > Rhodoglobus. Next base: position 7,548 of record JBDUDZ010000025.1, on the reverse strand, counting down.
GTCATCGGTTCTCGAAGAGATGAAGAGTGTGGCGAGTTCGCTCGACTATGCGGCCCTGCTGACCGACGACGGTTTCGACGTGGCGCGCCTGCCCGGCGAAATCGACGGCGCGCGGTTTGCCAGCATGGCGAGCTCTATGCAGGCTCTCGGCGATGCGGTGACCCACGAACTGCGCATCGGCGACAGCGAGTACATCATTATCGCGTCGCCACGCGGCTACGTCGTTCAACTCCGGGTTCCCGGCCATGCGATGGTGCTCTCAGCACTCTTTGACAACGACGCGACTATCGGCAGCGCGCTGTCAGTTGCTCGTACGTTCGTGACGAAGATGGCAGCTCTTCTCTCGGAGGCGCCTGCGCATCGGCCAGAATCGGCCGTAGCCTCCTCCTAGTCGTATCCGACGCGGCAGCCTCGTTACGCTTTAATCACATCGTTGAAAGGAAGCACATGTCGGACTACGCCTTTGAGGGTCCCGCTGACATCGATCGGGCAATCGCCTATCTTGTGGCGCTCGACAACCACCAGCGCAACGCTCTCGCCGTGCTCGAGATCGACGAGGCCCTCGATGAGCTCCAGGCTGAGTTTGAGAAGTCGTCGGCAGATGCTTCATACGTGCCGTCAAAAGACTTCATTGCTCGTCTGAGCGGCTACCTGGCAATGGCTGACGACAGCGAGAACGAGAAGCTCTCCTAGAGCACAGGGCATCGGTTGCCTCGCACTCGAGGCGGCATCACTCGCACTGCGCCCGGCGGGCACGCCGTGATTGGCGGTCGGCATCGCGTCTGGCGGCACCGCGCCTAGCCGACGCGCGGCGTGCCTTCGGCGACCCTTCCGCGTCTATTCGGCGTCCCTTCCGCAAAACCGATTCGACACCGGCACTTTCGTCGTCCATCGGCAAACTTTATCCATTTGGTCAGACCTATTTTGATAACAATGCGGTAGAAGTGACGTAAGAACCCTCCAGATCGGCTAGACATCTGATGACTTAGTCGTTAGAGTCGCCTAAATCAGCAAGGAGGCTGGCGTGCACGACGCAGGTTCAACAGACCAAAACGAGAACAGATCCCCGGGTGCTCGTGCCGATCTGAAGCAGGGTGATCCGACGCCCGTCGCATCGCCAGCCAACGGCCGTGAAGTGAGTCAGGCCCGGTTATCTCTGGTTCGGGTGCTGCTCGGCGCACTGCGCCTGGGGCCGGTGCTTATTCTCGTATTGATAGTTATCGTCTTGGCCAACCTGTCACCAGTGTTCTTCACACCGGGAAACCTCGGCAACGTGCTCGCCCAGAGTTCGGCTATTGCTATCCTCGCGATCGGCCAACTTCTGGTGATCCTCACGCGGGGCATCGACCTCTCGGTCGGCTCGAATCTCGCGCTCTCCGCAGTGGTCGGCGCGACGGTATTCGCGTCCACCGCAAACAGTTTCTTGACTGTGCTTTCCATGGTCGTCACTGGCGCCCTGGTGGGTGCCGCGAACGGCTTCGGGTACGTATTCGGCAAGTTGCCGCATCCATTCATCGTCACGCTTGCCACCCTCAGCATCGCCCGCGGTCTCGCCCTCGGCATAGCGGGAGGCCAGCCGATTTCGGGTATGCCCGATATCGTGCAGTTCATCGGTGGCGGCAACGCTGGCCCCATCGCCCCCTGGTTGCCTAACTCGGCATTCCTCGTCGCTGTGGTCGCGATTCTCGTCACGATCTTGCTCACCAAGCAGGTGTGGGGCCGCTGGATTTACGCCGTCGGCGGCAGCCCGGAGGGCGCGCGTCGTCTGGGCATCCCGATCGACTGGGTCACTATTTCGGTGTACATCCTCAGCGGCCTTCTCGCCGGTGTGGCCGCGATCGTCACCGCTGGACGCCTCAACGCGGGCTCCCCGACCTTCGGTGATCTCGCCGAGCTCGACTCGATTGCAGCGGTCGTCATTGGTGGAGCAAGCTTCCTGGGCGGTCGCGGCAATGTTGGCCACGCGATTATCGGCGCGCTCATGATTGGCGTCATCCGCAACGGCATGAACCTCCTCAACGTCGAGGCGTTCCTGCAGCTCATCGTCATCGGCGTAGTCATCTTCCTCGCCGTCGAGTCAGACGTGATTCGCGGGCATCTCGAACGTCGGTTCCGAGTTCTTAAGGCGGCAGCAGCATGAGCACCACGGCCCCCGCAATCGCCATCCGAAACGCCACGAAGCGTTTTGGGGCAGTGCTCGCCCTCGACGATGTGAGCCTGACGGTAAACAGCGGCGAAGTGCTCGCGCTGCTCGGCGACAACGGAGCAGGAAAGTCAACGCTCATCAAGTGCATCAGCGGCGTGCACCGCCTCGACTCCGGAGTGATCGAGGTGGATGGCGCCCCCATCCACATGACGAGTCCTGCGGTAGCACGCGCTGCCGGGATCGAGACCGTCTACCAAGACCTTGCACTCTTCGACAACCTCGATACGACTGCCAACTTCTTTGCCGGTCGCGAGGAAGCAGGCCCGAAGTGGCTGCCGCGTGGTCTGCGCTGGATGCGCAGCAAAGACATGGCGAAGCACTCGAGCGAGCTTGTCGGCAGGCTCAAGATCAACCTGCCCCAGAAGGCGTCATCGGTCGGCATGATGTCTGGCGGGCAGCGCCAGGCGATCGCCGTTGCCCGCAGCGCGGCATTCGCCTCTCGCGTCGTCATCCTCGACGAGCCGACAGCAGCGCTTGGCCTGCGCGAATCGCGGCAGGTACTCGACCTCATCCTTCGTCTGCGCGATGAGGGCTGCGCCGTGATCGTGATCTCGCATGCAATGGATCACGTGATGGAAGTGGCAGACCGCGCGATGGTGATGCGCCGCGGGCGCGTCGTCGGAGAAGAAATTTCGCACCCGGGCAACCGGACGCGCCTTGTTTCGCTCATCGTGGGAGGTGATGACTGAAACCAACATGATTCACCTGCACCACCAAGGCATCCCGCGGCCACACAGCGCGGGTCAAGTTTTCACATTCTCGAACAAAGGATTGCGATGAAGAAGCGTTACTTTCTCGCCGCCGCCACAGCGGTACTTGCGCTGTCGTTGACAGCGTGCTCGAACACCAGCACTCCCGCGACCGATGGGGGCGGCTCTGGCGTTATCAAGATCGGTTTCATCACGAAGTTCCCTGTCGATTTCTACGACACGATGGTCAAGGCCGCCAAGGAGTGGGACGCCAACGAACCCGGTGCAGAGGTCATCTTCGGCCAGGGCAAGAGCGGCACCGACGACGAGGGCGAGATCGCTGCGATCCAGTCGATGGTGACCCAGGGCGTCAAGGCCATCGCGATCACCCCGACCAGCCCCAACGTCAAGGGTGAACTGCAGAAGGCTGTCGATGCCGGAATTGCGGTAATCCTCATCGACAACGACATCCCCGACTGGACAGGCAAGACCTCAGTTGTCGCCACTGACAACATGGCCGGTGGCGTGCTCGCCGGAGAATGGCTTGCCAAGAACCTCAAGCCCGGAGCGAAGCTCGCGGTCTTGCAGGGTGTTCTGGGTAACCCGTCGCTCGACGACCGGGTGACTGGCATGCTCAAGGGCCTTGGCGACGTCGCCACGGTCGTGTCAAAGACCCCGACCGACTGCGACCAGACAAAGGGTCTCAACGCTGGCCAGGACATCCTCACCGCCAACCCCGACCTTGACGCGATCTACTCCGCCTGCGGCCCGCCGCTGACCGGTGCGCTCCAGGCCGTGAAGTCGGCAGGCAAGGAAGGCAAGCTCATCACCGTTGGCTTCGATGCATCACCGGACGAGGTTGCGGCAATCGCGGCGGGAACCGAGACGGCCTCCGTCGCGCAGTTCCCGTCAAAGATGGGTAGCCTCGGCGCCCAGGCTGCTTTCGACGCGGCATCTGGCAAGAAGGTTGACGCGAAAGTTGACACCGGCACCGAACTTGTGACGAAGGACAACGTCGCCAAGTTCCAGTAAGCGTCCGCTGGGACGCCACCGACGACTTTCTCCGTCGGTCGCGTCCCGGTAGACACAGCGAACGGCGGTAGTGGTTCGTGGTGGTCTGCTACCGCCCTTCATGCCGCCGCCCCACTTCGGTGGGGCGGCGGTCATTCGTTTAACTGACCTCGCCGGCACACCAGTCGCGGCGTGCGGATGCCAGAGTCAGCGAATAACGGGTTCGGAGGCACCGAGCAAGCCCAGTTCGTCGCGGCGAGCGAAGCCCTCCCAGTCGCCAGGATTGAGGCAGGCGAAGGCTCCGGTCGCGACCGCGGTCGTGAGCCGGGCGGCCACCGGCAGCCCCAATAGGTACTCAGCGAGGTAGCCGGCGACGAATGCATCCCCCGCGCCGACTGTGTCGACCGGGCGGATCGGGACAGCGGCTTGACGATACTCGGAGCCATCAACAAGGGCGAGAGCACCCTGGGCGCCGAGTTTGATGATGACTTCGGCGGGGCCAAGCGCGGCGACACCGCGGGCGAGTTCGAGCGCAGTTGTGGCCGAGGGGGCGAGCAATCGGGCCTCATCTTCACCAGCGAACACCATCGTCGAGCGTTCGGCGATGGCGCGGTAGACAGCTGAAGCATCGCGATCGCCCCACAGGCTGGAGCGGTGGTTGACGTCGAACGACACGGGCACACCCGCGGCGACGGCCTGGTCGATCGCGGCTGTGGTTGCGGCGGCGGCGCTTGAGGAGAGCGCGGGCGTGATCCCCGTGACATGCAGCAGGGCAGCCGAGGCGATGTCAGCGTCGACAAGATCAGCGGGCGCGAGGCGGCTGCCGGCACTCGCCGCCCGGTAGTACAGCACGCGGGTTGCATCCGCAGTCCTGTGCTCTTTGAGCATGAAGCCTGTCGGGGCGCCGGGGTCGACGATCGCCCGCACGTCAAGGCCTTCGCCGCGCAGTTCGCGCAGCACCCGGTCGCCGAGGCTGTCTGCCCCGACGCGGCCAATCCAGGTTGCGGATGCCCCGAGCCGGGCCAACCCGATGGCGACGTTGCTCTCCGCGCCGCCGATGCCGAGGTCAAGCTGGTTCACGTAGGCGAGGGATCCCACGGCGCTAGCCCGCGCGAGTGCCATGGTCTCCCCGAACGTAACGACCCGGCCGGTCATCGTGCGACCAGGGCCATCGCTTCGGCGCTCAACCGCTCGATGGCGGCGAAGTCACCCGCTGCGACAGCGGCGCGCGGCACCATCCAGCTGCCGCCGACGGCGAAGACCGCGGGGTGTGCAAGGTACTCGGCGGCGTTGGCCGCGCTCACCCCGCCGCTGGGCATGAAGCGCACGGTGGGGAAGGGGGCAGCCAGGGAAGCGATGCCCGGAAGCCCGCCGAGGCGGTCGGCGGGGAAGAACTTGACGGCCTCGAGGCCGGCGCGCAGGGCGCGTTGCAATTCGGTCGCGGTGGCGATGCCGGGAAGGGCGACAAGGCCGCGCTCACGGGCGCGATTGACGACGTCTTCGTCGAACCCGGGGCTCACGATGAACTGGGCGCCGGCATCCGCGCACCTGTCGACCTGGTCGGCGGTGAGGACGGTGCCGGCACCCACAGTGAAGTCGGGCACTGTGGCGGCGGCCTCAAGTGCGGCGAGTCCCGCCTGGGTGCGCAGGGTGATCTCGGCGCAGCGGATGCCGCCGGCCGCGAGTGCCTCAGCCAGATCCCCGGCTCCCGCCGCATCATCGATGACGACCACGGGCACGATGCGCACGCGCTCGAGCCGGTCGAGCACTGCCTCGCTCATCGGCCCAACCATCCGCCATCCACAGGCAGCACGATACCGGAGACGTAGTCCGAGGCGCGGGATGCGAGGAATACTGTCGCGCCGGCGAGATCGTCGGCGTGGCCCCACCGGGCGGCGGGAATGCGACCGAGTATCGCGGCCGAGCGGTCGGGGTCATCCTGCAACGCCTGCGTGTTGTCTGTGGCGATGTAGCCCGGAGCTATCGCGTTGACGTTGACGCCCTTGCTCGTCCATTCATTGGCGAGGGCCTTGGTGAGCCCGGCAATGCCGGATTTCGCCGCGGTGTAGCCGGGCACGTTGATGCCACCCTGGAAGCTCAGCAGCGACGCGGTGAAGATGATCTTGCCCCGTCCGCGTTCGATCATCGAACGGCCGACCGCCTGCGACAGCACAAACTGGCTCGACAGGTTGACCTCCAAAACGCGGTCCCACCAGTCGAGCGAATGCTCGGCAGCGGGTGCGCGCTCGATGGTGCCCGCGTTGTTGACGAGGATGTCGACGTTGAGGCTGGCGAGCTCCTCACCGAGTGCGATAACAGCGGCACGGTCGGCGAAGTCCACTTGCCGGGCGCTGAAGCTGCGCCCGTGGCCCTCGACCGCGGCGGCGATCCGGCTGCCGGTGATCTCGAGGGTCGCACTGACGCCGATGATGTCGGCGCCCGCCGCGGCGAGTGCGTCGGCCATCGCGAACCCGATGCCCCGCTTGGCCCCCGTGACGACGGCGGTCGTTCCGGTCAGGTCGAAGAGGTCGCTCATTCTGGGCTCACCGCGACGAGGATCTTCATCGCGCGGCCGGCCTCGAGGTCGGCGAAGGCATCCTGGGTCTCACTCAGCGGCACGATCTTCGTGATGAGCAGGTCGGCAGGGATCACACCCCCAGCCAACAACTCGACGGCCTTCTCGAAGTCCACACGCTGGTACACCCGTGCGCCAAGAATCGACAACTCGCGCCAGAACAGGCGCTGAAGGTTGATCTCCCGCGGCACCGGATGGATGGCGACCACGACGAGCGTGCCGCGCACCTTGGCGAGATCGGTGGCCCCGAGCACGGCCTGGGCAGCACCGGATACCTCGAACACGACATCTGCCCCGGCCCCACCCGTCCACTCGGTGACCCATGCCACCTGGTCGGTCTCGCGCGGGTCGAGCGTGGTGAAGCCGAGCGCCTCAATCTGGGCGCGCCGGTTGGGGTCGAGCTCGATCACGACTACCTCGCCGCCGAACTCCCTGGCCACAGTGGCGATGAGAACCCCGATCGGCCCACCGCCGATGACTACGGCCTTCTGGCCGGGCTGCAGGTTTGCGCGGCGCACATCGTGCACGGCGACGGCGACGGGTTCTACGAGGGCAGCGTGGTCGAGGCGCAGCCCAGCGGGCAGTGCGACGAGCACCTCGGTGGGCACGTTCCACAGTTCTTGCAGCGAGCCGGGGGAGTCGATGCCGATGAAGTTCAGGTTCTGGCAGATGTGCTGGTTGCCGGCGAGGCAGGCGGGGCAGGTGCCATCCCAGTCCAGGGGCATGACCGTCACCGCGTCGCCCACCGACCAGTCGGCGACATCCGCTCCGACCGCGGCGATCGTGCCGCTCATCTCGTGACCGAAGGTGAGGGGGGTGTGCACCCTCGCATCCATGTTGCCGTGCAGGATGTGCAGGTCGGTGCCGCAGAGCCCGGTGTATGCCACCCGAATCTGAACTTCGCCGGCTGCCGGCGGGGTCGGCTCGATCTCGGAAACGGTTATTGTGCGGTCTCCCGCATATCGTGCAGTCAGCATCGACCAGGGTCCTATTCGTCTGATGTATAACGTCATATCAATTGTGCCGTGTTTTCGTCGCCACCGCATCTCTGGCCAGCCGGGCTCCAC
>JBDUDZ010000024.1:0-16068 GCA_040002635.1 Rhodoglobus sp. | reverse complement strand
AAACCTTAGTTCGGCGACCTCGATGGAGGTGGGTGCCGGCGTGTCGCTGGTCCAGCCACCGGCATAGGCCGACTGGAAACTCGTCAAACGACCAGGGCCGGTTTTCGCGATACCGCGACCGGGTATCGACGGGTCGAATGTGCCCGCGATCTTGTCGCCCACGACGTCCATGCTGTCTGACTCGTCAGCCATGCGCAGAGCGATACGGAGGTTCGTGTTAGCACGCAGGTTGTCCTTGATCACGCCGGCCGGGCGTTGTGTGGCCATGATCAGATGGATGCCCAGCGATCGCCCGCGCTGGGCGATGTCGACCACGCCGTCGACGAACTCGGGAACCTCGCCCGCGAGGGCCGCGAACTCGTCAATAACCAGCACGAGTGCGGGAGGGCTCTCGGGGTCGCCGCGCTTCTCGAGATCGAGAAGATCTTTGGCCTTCTTGCGGTTAAAGAGGTGCTCGCGATAGTGCAGCTCTGCCCGCAGCGACGTTAGTGCGCGACGAACCAGGTGCGGGCTGAGGTCGGTGACCAGCCCGACGCAGTGCGGCAGCGCCACACAGTCGGCGAAGGCAGATCCACCCTTGTAGTCAACGAAGAGGAATGTAACGCGATCGGGGCTGTACTCGGCCGCCATTCCCAGCACCCAGGCCTGAAGGAACTCGCTCTTGCCGGAACCGGTGGTGCCGCCGACGAGGGCGTGGGGGCCTTGGGTGCGCAGATCGAGATGCAGCGCATCCACGCCGGCAGAGCCCACCAGGGCGCGAAGCTTTCCTGCGCGACGCTTCGTCAGGGCACCGCCAGAGCGATCATGGATCGAGTCATTTTCACGCCATCGATCCACGGCGACCGATGGGTTTATCGCGAGGTCCGGGCCGAGCAGTGACAGCATCGACACCGCCCGCGGGAGGTCGCTTTCATCGCGGAGCAGGGCTCCGGCATCGACAACAGGGGCGAGACGCTTAGCGAACGTGAGGGCTTGATCGCGAGAGATCGGCTCGGTTCGCACATCTACGATGTCACTGCCCAGCCGCACAAGACCCACTGCGGCCGCCGAGCCCTCAGAGGCGGCGACAAAGGTGCGAGCCACGGCGGGAAGTTCAGCAACGGTGCCCGCAACCCAGACCGGATAGACACCGGCATCGGCAGCGCGCTCGGCGACCTGCACGAGCCGGGCACGGTCTACCGGCGCGTCATCGGAGATGATCAGGATGATTGCGGGGGTCGCTGAGGGCGGCGGCGTAGCGACATCCGCTCCGTCACCAGCGGCAGCGCCCGCCACCAGAGCAGACTTGTCGACCGTGGTCGCGCCTCGCTGTTCGATCGCGGCCTTCGAGCGCGCCGCAATGAGATCCTCGATCGCCGACAGGAGCGCGGCACCGGTGGCCTGGCTGTTCGCAAGGTGGGCAGCCCCGAGTGGGCTGTGGGGCGAGCCCGTGTGCGGAAGCCACTTCAACCATTCGAATTCGGGAGTCCACGCGTTGCTCACGATCGCCGCCACAACCACTTCCGCGGGCGAGTGCAATCCCGCGAGCTGGACGATGGCGCTTCGGGTCGCGTCGGCTGCATCCGAGTGCGGGCCCGCGATGCCCAATGCGCCCGAGAAGAAGAGGTTTTCGGTGACCGGTACATCGTCGATGTCGCGGTATTTGTCTTGGGTTGCCTTGGTGCGCTCGAGGTACTTCGGCAGTGCGGTGTCTTCGTTGCTGATGGTGATGGTGTTACGAGACGGCATGGTTCCGACACCCAGATTGAGCGAAAGGAACTGCCAGTGCTCGGGCCGACGCGTCCAGAGCAGGGGGCCAAGAGCCATCGCAGCCGCGAACACTTCTGCCGTCGATGGGCTCTCCTGCTTGCGAACCTTCCGCTCGAGGGTGCGCTCGGATTCGAGCGTGTCCTCGAGCTGAGTGGCACGCTCCTCAAAGCGCTCGATGTCGAGTTTTTCTTTTCGCTTGCGCACCGCACGAGTGCTCAGGAACGTGCCGAGCATCAGGATCGGTGACGCCGCGATGAAGATAAGCGACTGCAACCCGCGACCGGTGAACGCGAAGACACCGCCGAGGATCAGTGGCGCGAACATCGCAACCCAAGGGAACGGCTGTGATTCTTTCTCCGTAGGCATCGAAGGAGCCGCGAAGTCGGAGCCGGGATAGCGCGACTCGACTCGGGGAGATCGGTTAAATGCGACAGGACCGGTGACCAGAGGAGCAGATTCCGCCTCGGGAACGTCGATCTCCGCGCGCAGGACCGTGTCGCCCACTCGCACGGTTGCGCCATTTTCGAGGTCTACGCGGGTGACAGTTCCGCCGTCAACTTCGAGCCCGTTCGCCGAGTTGAGGTCGACTACGCGAATAGCCTGCGAGAACACGTCGAGTCGCGCGTGACGCTTTGACACCATCGGGTCGCTCAGCGTGATCTCCGACATCGATGCGTCGCGGCCCAGGTATCGCGTTCCGATGGGAAGCGCGAAACGTGCACCGGCATCCGGGCCTTCGACAACGACAAGGGTCGCGGCTGTACCCGATTTTGCTGCGGGTGCGGCAGAGTTTGGATCCACGATTGCCACAGTTGCGCCCGACGCAAGGGATGCCTCGCCGAGGGCCGTATCTGGGTCAAGCAGACGGTGGGAGCTGCCTGCCGGATCGACTATCCGCAGGGTCGAGCCCTGCGGCTCGCCCGCTCCAAGCTTCGTGCGAAACGGGTCAACTGCCGCGATGGCCCTCGCGACGTCGGCCACGGTCGCCGCGGCGTCTGAGGTCACAACGATGTCGGCCTCGGGGCCGGAGGGTCGCTGCAGTGTGAGCTTGAGTTTCACTGGGCTTTGCTTCCTCGAGGGGGCTTTTCGGCGTCGGCACGACGCCTGGCACGGGCAATGCGATAGCGGCTGACGATGCGGCGACTCCGAGAGACTGCCGACCGCGCCAGCGAGACCGCTGCCAGCGCCTCGGTCCATACAATTTCACTGCGTTCCTGGTCGACCGTCGCACCCGAGAAGACTGCTTCGTCGGTCTTCGTGGCAAGTGCGCCCAGTCTCACGGGTTCATCAGCGATCACCTGCTGCTCGAGGCTCGACGCGGCGATTTTGCGCGTGGCCTTGCGAGGAACCACGTACCCGAGTTCGGAATACCTGTCGACGAGTTCTTCCCAGGCGCCGGCTGCGCTGTCGGGGCCGGTGACTGTCGTGCGACGACGACGCATGCGGCGGCCCTTGATGCCCCCGATGATGAGAATCGGAACGAAGATGATTGCCGCCGGGATCAGCACGCTCAAGCCCACGGCCCAGACCCACGCCGGGAAGATAAAGGCGTCGTGTTCGTCTTTTTTTGTCTTTTCCAACTCGACGGGCGAGAGCAGCGTGTCGTCTGAGTTCTCGGCCCGCGGGGGCTGACGCACCTGGGGCTGTGGCTGACTCTGCGGCTTGGGCACCTGATCCTGGGGAACATCCGTCGCCTTGGGCGTCGGGTTGAAAGCTACCCAACCGACGTGGTCGAACGCGACCTCGACCCACGCTGTCACATCGTTGCCGGTGACCTTAACTGCGGCACCGTCGGTCACGGTCGGCGCGAAACCCATGACTACCCGCGCCGGGTAGCCCAGGCTTCGGGCCATGAGCGCGAAGGCTGACGCGTACTGCTCCTGGTCGCCCACCATTTGATTGCGCTCAAGAAGCTGGGTGATGCGGTCGGCCCCGTGGCCCGCGCTCGAGGGCACCGAGTCTGACGCGCGACCGTGGCTGAGGAATCCCTTGTTGACAAGGGCAAGACGAATTGCCTCGAGCTGGTCGATGGGTTTGGTCGAAGTGCCGGCGAATTCTTGCGCCTTGGCCGTGACAACGTCGGGTGACCCTGCGACCGGCGGCAGCGCGACAGCGGCAATCTTTGCGTCGGCAAGGTTTGCCGGAGTGATGACCTTCTGCACCTCGGCGTTGATCGTATAGACGTCGCCCTTATGCAAGCCCGCCGTGAGCACTGCGGTGCCGGTCGCGGGGTTGTAGCGCAGGGCGTCTGCCTCTTTCGCGGCATCCCCGCCAGTAAAGTGCAGCGAGGTGGGATAGCCAACCCCGGGGATCCAGACATCGTCGTAGGCGTTGATAGAAAAAGTGACGTTCTTGCGGTCGATGGGAGTAATCAATGTCGGCTTGGGAAGCGAGCGACCAACGAGCTCGAACGATCCCGACCCTGAAGCATCGGTCTCGGGGCCAGTGACGTTCCACAATTTGCCGGTGAAGCTGTCGAGTGTGGTCAGTCGGATGACGTCGCCAACCTGCAGCCCCTGCACGGTGAACAGCACGTCGTCGGTAACCTGCTTCGTGTAGTGCCTGAACCCGGATAGCGGGCTCGGGTAGTCGAGCGGGTCGAACGGGGGCTGCACTTCTTCGCGCAGCACGAAGCGATCGTCTTTGGGCGGCGCAGTAAAGTACGCCGCGGCCCCACCGACGAGAATAGAAGTCAGCACGATGACCGCTGTGCCGGCAATCTTGCGGTTACGCAGCCGCGCGGCACCCGCTTGGGCCACCACCGCGCCCTGGCGACGCCAGCCCAACCAGATGATCGCCAGTACCGCGAAAACTATTCCACGCAGCCCGGCCTGGTATGGCTCGTCGGTGCCCAACAGAATTCCGGCGACGTACAGGGCGACTGGGCCGATGAGCGCGATCCCGAACCGCCACGCTGTGCGGGGTCGCGCCGAAAGCCAGCGAGTGGCGAGCGTCGTGGAGACCATTGCCACAAGCCAGGCCGCGACATAGGGCACAACAGCGATGTACTGCGGAGCGCCAATCGGGGTAGCGAGTGTCACGATGTCTGACCAGCCGTAGACCGAACCGACCGCGATGCTGGAAAGCGACTGCAGGCTCGGGAGCACCACAAACGTCGCCTGCGCCGGAACCGTCAGTGGGGTTCCGACGAGGAAGTACAGCACAACGGCGATCAGCACTGTCGTGACGGCCCCGACGCGGAATACCGAGGTGAAGATGCCGGTGGCCGCCCCCAGCACGAGACCGCCGATCCCTGCCAGCAGGAACCCGTAGCCGCCGAAGGATGGTTCGAAACCGATTACCCCGACCGTGGCGAGAACCAGCAGCACGGCGATATCTGCCCAGGTGCGACCTGTCGGCCAGCGCAGCCCAGGACGGGTGGGCTTGATGTCGGAGTTGCTCACTGGCTCAACCCCCGCACCAGGCTGGGCAGGTCGGTGAGAGTACCGACAGTGATGACGGTGAGGCCGGCGACGGAGCCGATCTTCGGCTGTGCGCCCAACTCAACGTGGAAGGCAACCTGACTGGTGTCGGCGCCGAAGAGTGACTGAATGCTTCGATAATCGGCTGTACTCATCTTCGATCCTGCGATGATCATGACAACGCTCGGGTTGGGCAATCTCTTTGTGCGCTCACGCGCGAACTCGCGGGGCGAGCTGAACAGTTTGCCGACGGGCTCGATGCGGCACGAGGCATCCAGCATCGACGTCACAGACGGTGTCTTCCACAGCCCGGTCTCGCTGACCACGTTCATCTGGATGCCGTCGCGGATAACCTGGGCGGCAATCGACGCGGTAACCGAGATGGCAAGTTCGAACTCATCCTCGGAGGCATAAAGATCGTTCTTCGTGTTGTGGATGATCGTTAGCTGCGAACGACGAGTCTCTTCGAACTGCCTAACCATGAGTTGGCCGATGCGGGCCGAGGTGCGCCAGTGCACATACCGCCGGTCGTCGCCGGGCACATAGGGGCGCAACGCATGAAACGCGATGTCGTTGTTTGTGATCTTCTTCGAGACCTGGCCTTCGAGGTCTCGAACCAGGCCCGCCGCGCTCGGAACCAGGCGAACGGTGCGCGGATGCACGAACAGGTCGACGGGATCTGCCCACTTCAGTGCGCGACGCAGCAGGCCGATCTGGTCGCCGCGCACCGACTCAGCTGGGCCCGCAACTATCACTGCGCGCTTGTTCGTCGGCACGGCGAACAGCTCTTCTTCTTCTTGCTTGGGCTTCATCGCCGGCAGTTGGAACTCGGCGATGCCCGCGCCGACCGGCAGCTCCATACGTGTGGGCTGCAAGCCTCGTGGGCCGATGTTCGTCACGAGCATGCGACCCATTGCGCGATCGCCCACCACCACGCGACGCGGGTTGAGCTCGATGTGCACGCCGTATGACGCACGCCCAAACAGGAAAGCTGTCGAGACCAGGAAGGCTGCGGCCATGATCATGCCGAGGTAGGTGAACTCTTGCCAACCGAAGACGAAGCTCAATAGCAGCGAGATCGCCGCGACAACAAGTACGAGCCAGCCGGCCGGGGTGACGACCCGCAGCACCGGGCCGATGACCCGCCACACCGCACGCACTACCGGAAGTACGACAGACCAGAGCCCTTTCAGGGCGCGCCACACCGCATTGCCGGCCGTAACGAGGCGCGGTGCAGCGGAGCGAATCGTGGTCGTCGTCATGCTCAGGCTGCGCGGTAGGCGGGCGGCTCGATGTCGACGAGGATGCGGCTGATGATGTCTTCGGCCTTTGTGCCGGCGAACTCTGACTCGGGGTCGAGGATCAGTCGGTGGGCGAGCACAGGCACGGCGAGATCGCGCACGTCATCCGGGGTGGCGTAGGTGCGGCCCTGGGTGATTGCCCACGTCTTGATCGCGCGGGCGAGTGCCATTGCCCCGCGCATGCTCACGCCGAGGTTTACGTCGCGATTTGTGCGAGTGGCATCGACTATTGCGCTCAGGTACTGCATTACCGACTCGTCAACGAAGACTTCGGCAGCCAGGTCGGCCATCGCCACAATCGAGTCAGGCTTGATGATCGGGGTGACGAGGGATGCCCGTGCGCGGGTAGCCGAATCCATGAGCAGCCCGACCGCCGTCTTCGAGTCTGGGTAACCCAGCGAGGTCTTGATCAGGAAGCGGTCGAGCTGGGCTTCCGGAAGCTTGTACGTTCCCGCCTGCTCAACCGGGTTCTGTGTGGCGATAACGAGGAACGGCGCACCGACCGAGTGGCCCTCGCCATCGATCGTCACGACACCCTCTTCCATTACCTCGAGCAGGGCGCTCTGGGTTTTGGGGCTTGCGCGGTTGATCTCGTCGGCAAGCACGATCGACGCGAAGATCGGGCCGGGGTGGAAGCTGAACTTGCCCTTGCCCTGGTCGTAGATCTGCACGCCCGTCACGTCCGAGGGCAGCAGGTCGGGGGTGAACTGGATGCGCGAGGTCGTTCCGTCAAGCGTATTGGCAAGGGCTTTGGCCAGCACCGTCTTGCCCGTGCCGGGGAAGTCTTCAAGCAGCACGTGCCCGTCAGAGATGAGGGCGGTCAGCACGAGCCTGATGACGTGGTCTTTGCCCACGATCGCCTTGTCGACGTTCGCGATGAGCTTTTGGAACGCGTCGGCGAACCACGTCGCCTGCTCCTGGGTTACTGGCATTCGGGGCCTCTCTGGGTGGTAAGTGTGGTCAACATTCGCTTTAGAAATCCACGACGTTGGAGTAGACGCCGTTGATCTCGACCTCCGCCGGGTCTGCGGAGTAACAGCCGTAGCCGCTGCTGCCGTGGCCCGGTGTTCCGCTATAACTGCCGTTGCCGTCGGTGGTGATTTGGTGCGGACTCGACGTTGTCCAGTCGCCGCCCTGGGCGTTACGACACGTCCAGCTGTAGGTGTGGTTGGGCGAGAAGTCCCTGACCTCAAGGTGGAACCACTGTCCATACGGGGCCGATCCACCACCGCTCAACGTCACCGATGGGTAAACCGGCTGCGCGGCAATCGCAGCGGCCGAGGGGCCGCTAGAGCCGCCACCGCCCGCGTTGTTGATTGCCCGCACCGTGACGGTGTAGGTGCCCTCGCCAAGCCCGCTACGGCTATAACTCGTTCCCGCCTGCGTGCCCTGCACTGCCCCATTGAGCGTGACCTCGTAGACGAGGTTGTCGGTCACGGCCGGTCCGCCACCTACCGGCGCCCAAGACCACGTGATCGAGCCATTTGGCGCGAATCCGTTATTGGTCGTCGCGCCGACAGTGCCCACCGCTGGTGGCACTGTCTGGTTCTGGATCTGCGCACCGGACGAGGTGCCTGCGGGGCTGACCTTGCCGCCCGTGTTACTCGCAGTTACCGAGACCGTGTAGTTGCCCGCCGCCAGGTTCGCCTGGGTCGACGCGGTGGTTCCGGTGGTCGTGCCTGAATAGCCGTTGCTGAAGGTATAGGTGTAGGTGGTCGTGCCGCCGGTGGCGCCCACAGCGGGCCACGAGGCGTTGACTATTCCGTTCGGTGCCCACTTGTTTGTCGAATCGACAGTCGCGGTCGGCGCAGGGGCAGCCGGGGTGCCGTATGGGGTCACCGGGTCACTCGCGAGCGACCATGGCCCTGGGCCGTTCACATTGATTGCGCGCACCTGGAAGGTATATGGCGTGCCGTTGGTGAGCCCCGTGATTGTTGCGGAGGTCTGGCCTCCGGCCACAGTCATCACTGCACTGGTCTGCACGGTCTTCACCTCAAACGAGGTGATCGGCTTTCCATTAGTAGCCGGGATAACCCAACCAATCGTCGCAGACTTGTCGTCGCCGATTGCGGCCGCGATCGAAGGCTTCTGCACCACGTCGGGCACATCAGTGATCGTGAAATTGATTGTTCCGTTTACCCGACGATCGGTGTCTTGCGTTGCATCCTCGATCGTGTACGTGATCACGATCGGAATGTAGGCCGGAGACGCGTTCGGAGTAACGGTGATCTGGGTGCCCGTGAAGGTGACCGAGCCAACACTCGGCGAGTTGGTAATCACCGCAGCAACAATCTTCAGCGGTTCACCAGTGGTCTGATACGGGTTTGAGTCATTGGTCAACGGTGAGATGACGTAGCTGCTCAGCGGTCGCTTGGATTCCAGATCGTCGGTAACGGCAACCGCCAGCGGACGGGTAGAGCCCACGACAGTCACGTTGATTGTGCCAGGCACCGTGAACTTGTCCCACCGCAGAGTGACGCCGACCGTGTAGGTGGTGCCCTTCGGGGTGTTGCGGGGCACGCTCAGCGAAAGTTGCGATCCGTTGAGGTTCGCGGTCAGCGCCTTGTTCGACGGCGTGATGTCGGAGTACGTGACCTCTTGGAGGATCTGCGCGTTCGGATGACCCGTCGAGGAGCGCAGGTCTATCGTCGCGGTGTCGCCCACCTCGAGCTGCACGTTCGGTGTCGTAAACGTCGGTGGGGTGTCTTTGAAGTCAGGATCACCAACGATGATCGGCAGCGTCAAGGTCGCGACGTTGCCCTTCGGGTCGTCTTTCGAGTCACCGTCAGAAACTGTGAAGTTGATCGCCGCAGGACCGCGGTAATCCTTGGGCGGAGTGTAGGTAATCGTTTGCGCATCGACGTAGCTCGAATCGCCGTTGCTTTGCACGCCGCTCACTGTGGTCTTGTCGTAAATGTGCGCACTACGACCCGAGGGCACGTGCACGATATCGGAGAGCTTCCACGTGCGGGTGGCATTCATGCTCACATACTGCGGGGGCAGGTTCTGGTCGATCTCGGGCGGATCGGCGAAGGTGTCAGTTACCGCAGCAGGAACGAGGATGAAGGCCATCGCGCTGAGCTTGTCTTTCGCGTTCGTCACGCGATAAGCGATAGCCTGCCGGGCCGTGCCAGGGGTGACCTCGATCTTGCCGTTCTGGGCGAGCAGTGTCGCAGAGCCGGCATTCGGGCCTTCGACGGTGATAGCGAGGTCTTCGTTCTTGCCTGCCGGGTTGAAGGCGTGGCCGTCAAAAACATCGACCGTGTAGGTCTTCTTGCCCGCGATGTCTTTCGTCAGGATCGGGATGTCGTTGGCAGACGGCGGCAGTAGCGGAGCATCAGGAGTCACCTGCACGAGCACGTAGCTCATCACGCTGCCACCGGAATCATTTGTGAGCTTGTAGCGCAGCGAGAACGACTGCACTGTCTGCGGTGCAGTGATTACGAGGTATTGGCCCTTGAGCACCGAAGCATCGATGCCCTTCGGCACATCGACAAGGTCTTTTGAGACCTTGATCGGCAGGCCCTGCGGGTCTGAGTCGTTCGCGGTCAGGTCGACCTGCGCTATGCGCCCCGGGCGGATCGACACGCTGTCAGGAACAGCGGTCGGAGGCTGCAACTCTTTCGGCTTAGGAATAACGGCGATCTTGATCGACGCCTGCCCCGTCGCGCCGAATGCGTCGTAAACCTGGTAGCTGAAGACATCGGTGCCAGCAGCGGCATCCGACGCCTTGTAGATGAAGTAGTCGGCGCCCTTCTCGACGATGCTGCCGAGTGTCGGGTTGGTGGGGAATTTCAGTAACTGCGTCGAGTCGCCATCGGGGTCGATGCCCTGAAGCGGCAGGTCGATGCGAATTGACCCGCCAGCCAGAACGCGGCCGATGAGCGGTTCTGGTACCGGGTCGCGGTTGGCCTTCTCATTCAGCGGGGTAACCGTGAAGGTGGCGGTGGCCACGGCTGACTCGCCGAATGGATCGAGCACGCGATACTCGGCGCGGTACTCGCCTGCTGTGGTCGGGGCCTGGAATCGCAGTTTGTCTTGGGAGACGAAGGCGAGGCCCGCTGTCGGCGCCGTAACAAGGTTGTTGTCGAGCGACATTGGCGCGTCATCGGGATGGAAGTCATTGGCGAGAACATCGAGCGTGATGATGTCGCCGACGCGCACTGTGGCGGCGTCGTTCAATGCCACCGGCGGCTGGTGTTTCGTGAGCGCAGGAACGGGCACGACAGTTACCCCAGCTGTAGCAGTGGAGACACCGTCAGAGATCGTGTAAGTGAAGTTGACCTGCTCGGTCAGGGCTGCGGGCGCGGTAATACGCACGAGCGTCGATTCGAGCAACTCGACAACGAGGCCCTTCGCCGTGAGCTCCGGCGGCACCGTGACAGACTGCACCGCAAGAATCTTGCCTGTGGGGCTCACGTCGTTAGAGAGCACCGAGACTGTCACCGGTTCGTCGCTGCGCATGTACGCGGTGTCTTTCACAGCGATCGGCGGCAGCTTGTCGTCGGCGGGGCGCGGCAGCACATCGACGCGCACAATGCCGATGCTCGTGTTTGACGCGGCCTGCAGCGTGTACTCCATGTAGTACACACCCGCATCCGTCGCCGAGAAGGTGATCGCGGCGCGGTCGGAGTTGAACGACGAGACTGCGCCCTTGCCCGGATCGCTCAGCGCGACGAGAGTAAGTTGTGCGCCCGACGGAGAGATGTCGTTGGTGAGTGGCTTGACCACCACCGTCTCGTTGGCGAAGACTGTCGCAAAGTCGGGAGTGCCAACGGGGTTCAGCGACCCGGCTGGCTGCACATCTACCGTCAGGATGCCGGTAACAGGCGGCCCGTTGCCGTCGCTGACCTGGAACTGGACTTCTTTCTCGCCGAGCTCTGAGGTCTGGTGCGTGAACGTGATGAAACCATCGGGCGTGAACCGCACGAGGTCACCCGATTTCGGGCTCGCCCCAACGAGATACAGGTCATCTCCATCGGGGTCGCGCCAGTCTGAGAGCACGTTGTAGGAGACTGTCTGGTTCGCTTCGACGCTCACGCCGGGCTTACGCAATGAAATCGGCGGGTTGTTGATTCCCTCGGGCACGACGTGCGCGCTCACGTTCGCGCTTGCTGTGCCGCCACGACCGTCGTCGACCGTGTAGTTGAAGTTGATGGTGCCGACAAAGTCTGGCGCTGGCGTGAACTGCAGCGCGCGGCCACCGTCAATCAGGTCGAGGTGGCCTGTCGACTCGGCAACCGCATCATGGTCGGAGATGACGAGCACGTCGCCGTCGGGGTCGGAGTCGTTGTCGAGCACCGAGAGGATAGTCGTGCGGCCGGGCCGGATGCCGAACTTGTCGTCGACCGCGGTCGGCGGCCGGTTCGTGTCGGTGCGCTGGGCGAGCGTGTCTTCGAACGACTGGATCGACGACTTCTCTTTGCCCGTCTCCTCCGAGTCTTTCTTCTCCGGAGGGGTTACGTCATCCCAGTTGTCGACGAGACGCATATTCTCGCTCGGAAGCCAGACGTTGCCGTTGCTGAGGTCGTTGAGGGCGATTACTGTGCGGTTGACGCGGAATGCCAGGAAGCTTCCCGTAGTCGGCTGCTCGATGTCTTGTGGCACAGCCTTCTGGCCTTCACACGCGAGAAGGTAACGCTGCTTCGACGACCAGGCCCCGTTAGCGCACCCCGCCTGGTTGACCGGGGCGGCAACGCTGGCCGTGTCGGAACTCTTGCTGTCGAAGCCAGCCGACTCGGTCTGCGCAGCGCCGCTGCCAAGATCAACCCGCACGAGCGAATCTGCCGTAGCAACCACGGCATACCGGGAATCCGGCCCGGTCAGCTGCAGCTTGAGTCCCTTTTCCGAGCCGATCCCATACTTGGACCCGCCCTCGGTCACAATCTGGTCTGTCGACTGGTCGAAGACCACTGCCTGCTCTCCCACTGCGGCGAGCTGGAAGGCGCCGACATCGGGGAAGTCTTTCGACTGGGGCGCGTCGGCGAGGCTGGCGATGCGATACAGCTTGTGATGCTCCGGCGAGACGGCAATAACTGTGCCGAGGCGAGAGACCGCAATGTGGGCGCCCTTGCCGAGCTTGATGATCGGAGGTGCCGAGACATAGTTGAATTTCAGGTCGCCCACCGACGGGATCGCCCACAGGTCGCCCGTGGGCGACATGATCGCGAGCACGCTGCCGCCGTAGCCAACCTCAGCACCCTTGGGGATATCGATAGACGACGTGACCTCGGTCGATGCCGGGTTGACCGCCTCGACTCGACCCGCGTCAGGATCGACCATGAACACAGTGTCGCCGTCTTGCAGCACATCAAAGTTCGGGGATGACGCCACGACAGAGCCGTTGAGTTCGTCAATCTGACGGTTGAGTCGACCGCCCAGAAGTTTTTCGCCGTTTGTCACCCAGACATCGCGAGAGGTCAGGTCGACGTTGGAGATAGGAAAGCCCGGGTGAAGCGCGGCGATCGTGAGAGGAACGCCAGCAACGACGGCAATGACGAGCGCCGTAGCAGTCGTCTTACGTGTCTTGACCCACTTGGTCAGCGCGTTCAAAAGTGATCCCCGCGTTGATCATCCCAGAGCCACCAACGGGTTTGGTGGGCATTCGTCAACAACTTATCACGCCCGTTGCGCCCAGAATTCCCCCAGTAATGGGCAGAGCTGCCCATAGCCGACGAGGCCCCTGCGACCTGCTCTGCGCCAAAGCAATTGCAACAGGAATAGGCCATTCGCGTTGCAAGCCGCGTGAGGGCATCAACAGGGCGGGGACGAACCAACGTCGAACGGGCCATAGCTAGTTCCGTCAATGTAGATGTCCAGGGATCCAGAGGCGTGGTAGCTGCTGAGCCCGAACGAACCATTGCTGGGAACGTTATAAGCGTTGTGAGCTTCGGTCGTCCATACGTTGTGCCTTCCGGCGGGGTAGTTTGTGACGACGACACCATCGTGCTTGACAGTTCCGCTGTTGGTTCCACCAACGGTACCGGCCGGCCAGCGACAATAATTCACCGTGGGTACCAGTGGTGGGTCGACGACGGTACCGGTATCTGACACTGGGCTGGCCCCACTCGGGCCGCTCTTGTTTGTGGCGCGGACCGCGAGGGTGTAGGTGCCCGCTGCAGCGCTGCGGGTGTAGGTGGTCGTGGCACCGACGTTTGTCCAGCCGCCGCCGTTGACGCTGACCTCGTAGGTGAGGTCAGCGGTGCCGCCGTTTGGTGTGGCGGTAACGCCGCCCCAGGTCCAGGTGATGCTCGCCGTAGCGTTGCCGCACGACGTGCACGAAATGGCGGGTTTCCCGGGGGCCGGGGGTACTGTCTGGGTCACGATCGTGCCAGCGTTGGAGGTGCCGGTCGGGCTGAACTTGCCGCCGGTGTTGGTGGCGGTCACGCTTACTGTGTAGCTGCCGCCGGCGAGGCCGGAGATGTCACCAGTAGTGAAGCCCGCGGTGGATCCGGAGGCGCCGTTGGTGGCGGTCCAGGTGTAGGTGGTGCTGCCACCGGTTCCAGAGACAGCGGGCCAGCTGGCGTTGATGACGCCTCCCGGGCCCCACCCGTCCTTCGTTGTCAGGGTGACGACCGGGGTCGACGGGGTGCCGTAGGGGGTGATCGAGTCGCTGGCGATCGACGGCGCGCCCACACCGTTCTCGTTGACCGCGCTGGCTTGGAACGTATACGGGGTGCCGTTGGTCAGGCCGCTGATCGTGCACGGGGCCCCGTCGGTGCAGTTCGTGGGGTAGGAGCCCACTGCCGGGGATGACCGGATTATGTAGGAGGTGATCGGTTTGCCGTTGGTCGCCGGGGCGGTCAGGGTAATTGTCGCGGCGTGATCGTCGCCGATGGGACCACTAATCGCGGGTTTGGGTGTTTGGTCGGGCACGTCGGTGACAGTGAAGCGGATGCTTCCGTTGACCTTGCGGTCAGGGTCGTTCGTGGAATCTTCGATCGTGTAGGTGACGTCGATTTCCATCGCCCGGGGCGTCGCGTTCGGGGTGATCTTGACCTGAGTACCCGTGAATGTCACGGTTCCCACGTTGCCCACATTGGTGATCTGGGCATCCACGATCTTCAACGGTTCGCCGGTGGTCTGGTACGGGTTGGAGTCGTTGGTGAGCGGATCGAACGTGTAGGTGCCGACCGGACGTTTGGACTCGGCGACGTCGGTCACGGCAACCGCCAGTGGGCGGGTCGAGCCCACAATTGTCACGTTGATTGTGCCGGGGATCGTGAACTTGTCCCACCGCAGTGTGACGCCCACCGTGTAGGTGGTGCCCTTGGGGGTATCGCGGGGAACACTCAACGCCAGCTGGGAACCATTGAGGTTGGCCGTGAGGTTCTTGTTCGAGGCAGTGATATCGGAGTAGGTGACCTGCTGCAGAATCTGCGGGTTCGGGTGCCCGGTCGAGGAACGCAAGTCGATAGTTGTGGTCTCGCCCACCTCCAAATTCACGTTCGGGGTCGTGAACGTCGGCGGGGTGTCTTTGAAGTCGGGGTCACCGACAATGATGGGCAGCGTCAGGCTGGCAGAGTTGCCCTTCGGGTCGTCTTTGGAGTCACCGTCGGAGACTGTGAAGTTGATACCCGCCGCGCCACGGTAGTCCTTGGGGGGCGTGTAGGTGATCGTCTGCTCGTCGACGTAGCTTGAGTCGCCGTTGCTCTGCACTCCGCTGACTGTGCTCTTGTCGTAAATGTGCGCGCTACGACCAGACGGCACATGCACGATATCGGACAGCTTCCACGTTCGAGTGGAGTTCATGCTCACGTACTGCGGCGGCAGGTTCTGATCGATTGTGGGCGGATCGTCGAATGAGTCGGTGACGGCCGCGGGCACGAGGATGAATGCCATCGCGCTGAGCTTGTCTTTGGCATTAGTCACCCGGTAGGCAATCGCCTGCCGGCTCGCGCCCGGCGTGACCTCGATCTTGCCGTTCTGGGCAAGCAACGTCGCGGCACCCGCGTTGGGGCCCTCCACGGTCACTGCGAGGTCTTCGTTCTTGCCGGACGGGTTGAACGCGAAACCATTGAACACATCGACTGTGTAGTTCTTCTTGCCGGCAATGTCTTTCGTGGTGATCGGGATGTCGTTAGCTGTCGGAGGCAGCAACGGGGCATCCGGAGTCACCTGCACCAGCACGTAACTCATCACACTGCCACCAACATCGTTGGTGAGCTGGTATCGCAACGAGAACGACTGCACAGTCTGTGGTGCGGTGACAATCAGGTATTGGCCCTTGACTACCTGAGCATCAACGCCAGCCGGCACATCGACAAGATCCTTCGACACCTTGATTGGTGAACCCTGCGGGTCGGAGTCGTTGGCCAACAGGTCGACCTGCGCAATGCGCCCCGGACGAATCGACACGCTATCGGGCACCGCGGTCGGCGGCAGAAGCTGTTTGGGTTTGGGAATTACCGCAATCTTGATCGACGCCTGCCCAGTGGCACCAAACGCGTCATACACCTGGTAACTGAAAACATCGGTGCCCGCCGCGTCAGGGGAGGCGTTGTAGATGAAGTAATCGCTGCCCTGCTCAGCAATGCTGCCCAGGGTGGGGTTAGTCGGGAACTTCAACAACTGCGTCGAGTCACCATCAGGATCAA